>NZ_JBHXMA010000025.1:123585-191750 GCF_042721035.1 Streptomyces sp. NPDC058464 | reverse complement strand
GCGCCCCGGGTGGTGCTCTGTTCAGTGTCTGGGGGGGTGTGTGGGGGGTGGTTCACTTGTCATGGGTATGGGTGGGTGGCGGGCGCCCGCCGCCGGACGGTCCCGTCGACGGGCGCCGGAGGGTCGTAAACCAGTCAGGCCGGTGAAAGATCAGCTCCACGAACGGGGGACAGCGGGTTACGGCATGACGCCGGACCAGCGGCCGGTCCGGTCATGCCGGTGAACGTACGACCGGTCGGTGACCGACGATCGGTGAGTGGGACGGTCGGGGAGGACGGTCGGGGAGGACGGTGATCAGTGGCCGACGCCCGGCGCGCCCGGCGCGGCCGACGGTCGGTGATCGGCCATAGGCGATCGTCGGCGCAGGATCGGCCATCGGTGGCCGGTGGCCGGTGACGAGTGGTCGGCCGGTCAGTGGATGATGCCGGTGCGCAGGGCGACGGCGACCATTCCGGCACGGTCGCCCGTGCCGAGCTTGCGGGCGATGCGGGCGAGGTGGCTCTTGACGGTGAGGGCGGACAGTCCCATCGAGACGCCGATCGCCTTGTTCGACTGGCCCTCCGCGACCAGCCGGAGCACCTCGACCTCACGGCCGGAGAGCTCGCGGTAGCCGCCCGGGTGGCTCGGGGCACCCGGGGGGCGGCGGTGCATGCGGGCGGCGGAGCCCATGGGGGCGGCACCGGGTCGGGTGGGGAGCCCGATGTTGGTGCGGGTGCCGGTGACGACGTAGCCCTTGACACCGCCGGCCAGTGCGTTGCGCACGGCGCCGATGTCGTCGGCGGCGGACAGGGCCAGGCCGTTGGGCCAGCCCGCCGCGCGGGTCTCGGACAGGAGGGTCAGGCCGGAGCCGTCGGGGAGGTGGACGTCGGCGACGCAGATGTCGCGGGGGTTGCCGATGCGGGGACGAGCCTCCGCGATGGACGAGGCCTCGATGACATCGCGCACGCCGAGCGCCCACAGGTGGCGGGTGACGGTGGAGCGGACGCGCGGATCGGCCACGACCACCATGGCGGTGGGCTTGTTCGGGCGGTAGGCGACCAGGCTTGCGGGCTGCTCGAGGAGAACGGACACCAGGCCTCCTGGGGTGGGGGACGGGGGCCGGCTTGTGGGGAAGAAGCCGGGACGAACCGTGCTTTCAAGGTCACAGTCGTCTTCGGCACCAAACCCGTCCGCCTTTAGAGAATGATCACGATCTGGTGAGTAACAATACGTGCAATTCGGACACGCGATCGATCATCCGAAGATCGAATCGGTTCGGGCCGTTGCCGTACGGGACAGAAAGTGGCCGTATCGACAAAGAGATGGTCAATGAAGGGTGAGTCGACGGGACCCGGGTGGACGGGTCCCCGAACGACGACGAGGGTTCAGCGCGCCTGCGGATCGCGGCGCTGCGGCAGCGTGACCACCGAGGCGTCCCCGGGGGCGGCCGGCGGCAGGCCCGCCACCTGCGCCAACAGGTCGCACCAGGAGGCCAGGTGGGCGGCGGTGTCAGGGACGCCGGTGCGGCCCTCCCGGGGCGTCCAGGAGGCCCGGATCTCGATCTGCGAGGCGGCGGGACGCGCGGACAGCCCGCCGAAGTAGTGCGAACTGGCACGCGTCACGGTCCCGCTCGGCTCGCCGTACGACAGGCCGCGCGCCTGGAGGGCGCCGGTCAGCCATGCCCAGCAGACCTCCGGCAGCAGCGGATCGGCCGCCATCTCCGGCTCCAGCTCCGCCCGCACCAGCGTGACCAGCCGGAACGTGCCGCGCCAGGCATCGTGCCCGGCCGGGTCGTGCAGCAGCACGAGACGTCCGTCGGCGAGATCCTGGTCGCCGTCGACGACCGCCGCCTCCACGGCGTACGCGAACGGGGCGAGACGCTGCGGGGCGGGCGTCGGCTCCACCTCGACCTGTGGCCGCAGCCGGGCACCGCGCAGCGCGTCGACCGCGGCCCGGAAGGCCGGCGGCGCGGTACTCCCGGTATGTCCTTCGTCCTCCTCGGTGTCCTTCCCCTCGCCCATCCCGCCAGCGCCGTCCGACAGTCGTCCCTGAGCCGCAGCCATGCGGGGAAGAGTAAGGGGAACGACGCCTTCGCGCAGGGAGAGACACCACCTAAGGACCATGTAAGGGCGCGGCCGGGCCGGCTTCCGGGGCGTGCGAGACTTGCCGTCGTGAGTGCGAACGGAAGCCCTGCGGGCCAGCAGCCGACAGCGACGTACGACAGTGCCTTCCTGAAGGCGTGTAGGCGTGAACCCGTGCCGCACACCCCCGTGTGGTTCATGCGCCAGGCCGGCCGTTCGCTGCCGGAGTACCACAAGGTGCGCGAGGGCATTCCGATGCTGGAGTCGTGCACGCGGCCCGAGCTGGTCGCCGAGATCACCCTCCAGCCCGTCCGCCGGCACCACGTGGACGCGGCGATCTACTTCAGCGACATCGTCGTCCCGCTCAAGGCCATCGGCGTCGACCTCGACATCAAGCCCGGCGTCGGCCCGGTCGTCGCCAACCCGATCCGCACCCGCGCCGACCTCGCCCAGCTCCGCGACCTCACCCCCGAGGACGTCTGGTACGTCACCGAGGCGATCGGCCTGCTCACCGCCGAGCTCGGCCCGACCCCGCTGATCGGCTTCGCCGGCGCCCCGTTCACCCTCGCGAGCTACCTCGTCGAGGGCGGCCCCTCGCGCACGTACGAGAACGCCAAGGCGATCATGTACGGCGACCCGGAGCTCTGGGCCGACCTGCTCGACCGCCTCGCCGACATCACGGGCGCGTTCCTCAAGGTGCAGATCGAGGCCGGTGCCTCCGCCGTCCAGCTCTTCGACTCCTGGGCCGGGGCGCTGGCCCCCGCCGACTACCGGCGCTCGGTGCTGCCCGCGTCCGTGAAGGTCTTCGACGCCGTCGCCGGATACGGCGTCCCGCGCATCCACTTCGGGGTCGGCACCGGCGAACTGCTGAAGCTCATGGGCGAGGCCGGTGCGGACGTCGTCGGCGTCGACTACCGGGTCCCGCTCGACGAGGCCGCCCGCCGTGTCGGCCCCGGCAAGGCGCTCCAGGGCAACCTCGACCCGACCGTCCTGTTCGCCGGCAAGGACGTGGTGGAGACCAAGGCGCGCGAGGTGCTCGACGCGGCCGCCGGCCTCGAAGGCCACGTCTTCAACCTGGGCCATGGCGTGATGCCGTCCACCGACCCGGACGCCCTGACCCGCCTCGTCGAGTACGTCCACACCCAGAGCGTGCGCTGACCCGCCCCGCTACCAGCCGTGCCGGGGCCGGGCCCGCCTGCCGAACAGCAGGCCGCGCGGTTCCGGCGGTGGGGGTGTGCCCGGCTTGAGCGGCCAGGCGAGCACCATGCCCACGAGGAAGCCGACGATGTGCGCCGCGTACGCGACGGTCCCGGCGTCGGAGACGCCCTCCCCGGACGAGTACACGGCCTGCAGCACGAACCAGAAGCCCAGCACCAGCCAGGCCGGCAGCCGCAGCGGCAGGAAGACCAGGAACGGGACCAGCACCCAGACCCTGGCCGTCGGGTAGAGGACGAGATAGGCGCCCAGGACGCCGGCGATCGCGCCGGACGCCCCGATCAGCGGGTCGCCCGACGAGGCGTTGAGGAGCGCGAAGCCGTAGCCGGCCGCGTAGCCGCAGAAGACGTAGAAGAGGAAGAAACGGATGTGGCCCATCCGGTCCTCGACGTTGTTGCCGAAGATCAGCAGGAAGAGCATGTTGCCCAGCAGGTGCAGCCAGCTGCCGTGCAGGAACATCGCGGTGAACACCGACAGCGCCGGTGACTTGTCGTAGCCGGGCGGGCCGACCACACAGCCGGGGCCGTTCCGGCCGATGCCCACCTGGCCGGTCGGGACCACCTGCGGCAGCTGATGGTGGATCAGCTCCTTGGGGACCGCCGCGTAGTGGTCCATGAAGGCCTGCAGATGGCACAGCTGCGCCAGATCGCTGCCGCCGGCCACGGAGCCGGCTATGCCGGGCGTGAAGAGGAAGACGAGCACGTTCGCGGCGATCAGCGCGTACGTCACGTACGGCGTGCGACGCACCGGGTTCACGTCATGAACAGGGATGACCACAGCTGACTAGTGCCCAGAGCGGGGGCGCTCGATGCGCGGGGCGTCCGCGTGAACGTCGGCACGCGCGCGTGCGTATGTCCCTGCGACCGACGTGAGGTTCAGGCGACGTGAGGAACAGGCGATGAACGAGCGGGTTACTCCTCAGGCATTCCCTCCCATGCAGGCGCTCCCCGACGGTGAGGCGGAGCTCTCCCTTGTCGTGAAGCTTCCCTGGGAGGACGTGGCACGGCTCGGCCAGGAGGCGGGGCGGCTCGCCGCGCAGATGCAGCGGCCGGTGACGCTGGACGAGGCGGTGAGCAATCGGTTGCGGTCGACGCGGCCGGTCGCTGCGCATGCCCGGCCGGGAACGGAGCAGCCCGCTGCGGCGGCTGCGGCCGCGCCGGGTGGCGCGGGGGTCACTTCGTTGCCGCGGATCAGCGGGACGGCTTGATCGCCGTTGCGGGGTGCGGGTGGGCTGTGGCTGGTCGCGCCCCGCGGCGGAGCCGCACATCGACTACGTCCCGCGCCCCTTGGTCGGTGAGCCCGGCGCTCCTCAGAAAGCTCGCACCTTTGCCGCTGCCTTCCTTGCCGCGACCAGTACGGGGTCCCACACCGGTGAGAACGGCGGGGCGTAGCCCAGGTCCAATGCCGTCATCTGTTCCACCGTCATGTTCGCCGTCAGGGCGACCGCCGCGATGTCGACCCGCTTGCCCGCGCCCTCCCGGCCGACGATCTGGACGCCGAGCAGGCGGCCCGTGCGGCGTTCCGCGAGCATCTTGACCGTCATGGGGCTCGCGCCGGGGTAGTAGCCGGCGCGGCTCGTGGACTCGATGGTGACCGTCTCGAACTGCAGGCCCACCCGGAGGGCGTCCTTCTCGCGCAGGCCCGTGCGCGCGATCTCCAGGTCGCAGACCTTGCTCACCGCCGTGCCGACGACACCCGGGAACGTGGCGTAACCGCCGCCCACGTTGGTGCCGATGACCTGGCCGTGCTTGTTGGCGTGGGTGCCCAGCGGGATGTACTGCTCCTGGCCCGAGACCAGGTTCAGGACCTCCACGCAGTCGCCGCCCGCCCAGATGTCCTCGTGCCCGCGCACCCGCATCGCGAGGTCGGTGAGCAGGCCGCCGTGCCCGCCGACGGGCAGGCCCGCCGCCTGGGCCAGGCCGGTCTCCGGGCGGACGCCGATGCCCAGGATCACCACGTCCGCCGGGTACTCGGCGTCCTCCGTGGCCACCGCGCGCACCCTGCCGTCCTGGCCGGTGAGCACCTTGGTGACCGCGGCGTCGTCGACCATGGTGATGCCCAGGCCCTCCATCGCCTTGTGCACCATGCGGCCCATGTCCGGGTCGAGCGTCGACATCGGCTCGCTGCCGCGGTTGACGACCGTCACCTCGTAGCCCCGGTTGATCATCGCCTCGGCCATCTCGACGCCGATGTAGCCGGCGCCGACCACCACGGCCCGGCGGCCACGCGTGCGTGCCAGCGTGTCGAGGAGGGCCTGGCCGTCGTCCAGGGTCTGCACGCCGTGCACCCCCGGCGCGTCCGCGCCCGGCATGTCGGGGCGGATCGGGCGGGCGCCGGTCCCGATGACGAGTTTGTCGTACGACGTCCAGGACTCGGCGCCGGAATCGACGTCACGCGCGCGTACCCGCTTCCCGGCCACGTCGATCTCCGTGACCTCGGTGCGCATCCGGAGATCGATCGCGCGGGCCCGGTGCTCCTCGGGGGAGCGGGCGATCAGCTCGTCCCGCTCCCCGACGTCCCCGCCGACCCAGTACGGGATCCCGCACGCCGAGTAGGAGGTGAAGTGGCCGCGCTCGAAGGCCACGATCTCCAGTTCGTCCGGTCCCCGCAGCCGGCGTGCCTGGGACGCCGCGGACATCCCCGCGGCGTCACCGCCGATCACGACCAGTCGTTCCCGCCCACCGTTCATGCTCATGCGAACACGCTACGGGGCGCGGGCATTTCGGTCTCGCTCAGGTCTCGCTGCCGGGCTGGGCGGGGGTACGGCGCCTGCGCACGAGCTTCCACCACAACAGCGCCGCCACGGCCGCCAGCGCCGCGAACGGCAGGGCCGCGCCCAGGGCCAGGGCGATCCAGCGCAGCATGGTGACGAAGACGTGCCAGCCGCCGGACACGGCGTCCACGAACCCCGGGCTGTCGTCCTTCGCGGCCTTAGTCACCGGCGTCCGGGTGAGGGACAGCGTGATCGTGGCCATGCTCGTGCGGTCCTTCAGGGACGCCTGCTGGGCCAGCAGCGACTCCAGGTCGGCCTCCCGGCTGCTCAACTCCCCTTCCAGGGTGACCACGTCACTGAGCTTGGACGCCCGGTCCATCAGCTCGCGGATCCGGGCCACGCTGGCCCGCTGCGACGTGACCCGGCTGTCCACGTCGACCACCTGGTCGGTGACGTCCTGCGCCTTCGCGGTGCGGTCGATCAGCTTGCCCGCGCCCTGGAGGCCGGTGAGCACCTCGTCGTACTTGTCGGTGGGGACCCGGAGGACCACGCGGGTGCGTTCGTTGCCCTCCGCATCCCGGCTGGTGGTCTCGTTGCCGACGTAGCCGCCGGCGTCCTCCGCCGCGGTGCGCGCCTCGTCGAGGGCCTTGGGCACGTCCTTGACCTGCACGGTCAGGGAGGCGGTGCGGATGATCCGGTTCACCGTGAGGTCGGGCGTCGTCCGGCCGGCCCCGCTGCCGCTGTCCTTGGCGCCTGCCGAGCCCGCCGCCTCCTGGGCCGCGCTGTTCACATCGGCCTTGGCGTCGCTCGCGGAGCTGCCGCCGGAATCGTCGTTCGCCCCGCATCCGGTGAGGACGAGAGCGGCGGCGAGCAGGAGGCCGGCGAGAGCGGGTCGTACGGGATGGCGCATGGTTCCCCCCGAAGGTGGTGACGAATGACGCTCCTTCGACGCAGGGGCCGGGCGGGACGTTTGGCGGCGTGGGTCCCGATGCGGTCACGGTCCGGACGCGTGTCGGTCACCGGGCCCGGGCGGGAGTGTCAGTGAGGTCTGAGAGAGTGGGGTTCATGAGCGCAACGGGTACGGGCACGGGCCACGTCGTCGTCATCGGGGCCGGGATCGCGGGGCTGGCCGCGGCGCACCGGCTGCTGGAGCGCGGCGCGCGCGTGACCGTGCTGGAGGCCTCGGAGAGAGTCGGCGGCAAGCTGCTGCCCGGCGAGATCGCGGGCGTGCGGGTCGACCTGGGCGCCGAGTCGATGCTGGCCCGCCGGCCCGAGGCGGTCGCCCTCGCGCGCGAGGCGGGCCTCGGCGAGCGGCTGCAGCCGCCGGCCACGGCCACCGCCTCGATCTGGACCCGGGGCGCCCTGCGGCCGATGCCCAAGGGCCATGTCATGGGCGTCCCCGGCACCGCCGCCGCGCTGTCCGGGGTGCTGTCCGACGAGGGCCTCGCCCGTATCGGGCGCGACGCCGACCTGCCTCGCACGGAGGTCGGCGACGATGTGGCCGTGGGGGAGTACGTGGCCGCGCGGCTGGGCCGGGAGGTCGTCGACCGGCTGGTCGAGCCCCTGCTCGGCGGGGTCTACGCGGGCGACGCGTACCGGATCTCGATGCGCTCGGCGGTCCCGCAGCTCTACCAGGCCGCGAAGACGCACGACTCACTGACGGAGGCCGTCCGCGAGATCCAGGCCAAGGCGGTCGCGGGCCGGCAGACCGGGCCGGTCTTCATGGGCATCGCGGGCGGCGTCGGCACCCTGCCGCTCGCGGTGGCCGAGTCGGTCCGGGCCCGCGGCGGCGAGATCGTCACCGGCGCCCCCGTGACGGAGCTGCGCCGAGTACGGGCCGACCGGGCGGGCGCGGCGGACGGGGCGGGCGCGGCCGACCGTGACGGCTCCCGGGCCGCCGTCGGCTCCGGGGCGGTGGACGCGGACGGCTCGCGCACCGCCTGGCGCGTCGTCGCCGGGGGCCGGGTGCTGCACGCCGACGCGGTGGTCGTCGCCGTTCCGGCGCCCGTCGCCGCCGGCCTGCTGCGCGCCGAGGCGCCCGCCGCCGCGGCGGAGCTGTCCGCCGTCGAGTACGCCTCGATGGCCCTGGTCACCCTCGCCTACCGGCGCGCCGACCTCGCCCTCCCCGAGGGCAGCGGCTTCCTCGTCCCGCCCGTCGACGGCCGCACCATCAAGGCGTCCACGTTCGCCTCCCAGAAGTGGGGCTGGATCGCCGACGCGGACCCGGACGTCGTCGTCCTGCGCACCTCGGTCGGCCGGTACGGCGAGACCGAGGTCCTCGGCCGCGAGGACGCCGGCCTCGTCGACGTCTCCCGGCACGACCTGCACGCGGCCACCGGCCTGGACGCGACGCCCGTCGCCACCCGTGTCACCCGCTGGACCGACGGCCTGCCCCAGTACCCGGTCGGCCACCACGCACGCGTGGCCCGCGTCCGCGAACAGGTCGCCAAGCTCCCGGGACTCGCGGTCTGCGGGGCGCAGTACGACGGCGTCGGCATCCCCGCCTGCATCGCGAGCGCGTACGCGGCGGTGGACCAGCTGGCGGGGGACCTCGGCGGCGTCGAGGAGCTGACGGCCAACCCGGTGCAGAGCCTGCACGGAGGAGCGGGAGAATAGGGACCATGAGTGACGACGCCCCCACCACCGAGTCCGGCACCACCGAGTCCGGCAGGATCCCGAACAAGGGCAAGCTGGCCAAGGACCTCAACGAGGTCATCCGCTACACCCTGTGGTCGGTCTTCAAGCTGAAGGACGTGCTGCCCGAGGACCGCGCGGGCTACGCCGACGAGGTCCAGGAGCTGTTCGACCAGCTCGCCGCCAAGGACGTGACCGTCCGCGGCACCTACGACGTCTCCGGACTGCGCGCCGACGCCGACCTGATGATCTGGTGGCACGCGGAGACCAGCGACCAGCTGCAGGAGGCGTACAACCTCTTCCGCCGCACGAAGCTGGGCCGCGCCCTCACGCCGGTCTGGTCGAACATGGCGCTGCACCGCCCCGCCGAGTTCAACCGCTCGCACATCCCGGCCTTCCTCGCCGACGAGACCCCGCGCAACTACGTCAGTGTGTACCCGTTCGTGCGGTCGTACGACTGGTACCTGCTGCCCGACGAGGACCGCCGCCGGATGCTCGCGGACCACGGCAAGATGGCCCGCGGCTACCCGGACGTGCGCGCCAACACGGTCGCCTCGTTCTCGCTCGGCGACTACGAGTGGCTGCTGGCCTTCGAGGCCGACGAGCTGTACCGCATCGTCGACCTCATGCGCCACCTGCGCGCCTCCGAGGCCCGGATGCACGTCCGCGAGGAGGTCCCGTTCTACACGGGTCGTCGCAAGGACATCGCGGAGCTGGTCGCGGGCCTCGCCTGACCGGTCGTCAGTGCCGGCCGGCCTTGCCCTTCAGGGAGTCCCGCAGGGCCTTCCGCCGGGCAAGGTCGGCCGCCGGCTTCGGCTCGGCGTGGCCCGCACAGGAGGCACGCCGGTCCGGGAGCCTGCCCTCCAGCAGGTAGGCCTCCAGGTAGCCGTTCACGCACTTGTTGGGGCCGCCGCCGATGCCGTGCGTGCCCGCGTCCCGCTCGGTCACCAGTACCGAGTCGGCCAGCCGCCGGTTCATCTCCAGCGCGCCCGCGTACGGCGTGGCCGCGTCCCGCTCGGCCTGCAGGATCAGCGTCGGCGGCAGCTCACCGGGGCCCGTGCGCACGTCGAGGGGCTTCTGCCGGGCCACCGGCCAGTAGGCGCACGGCAGGTTCATGAAGGCGTTGTCCCAGGTCTCGAAGGGCGCCACGCGGGCCAGCCGGGTGTTGTCCCGGTCCCAGGTCTGCCACTTCGTCGGCCAGGACGCGTCGTTGCACTCGACGGCCGTGTAGACCGCGTTGCCGTTCTCCGCCTCGGCGGCCGTCTCCGCCACCGGCGCCGCCAGCCGCACCAGCGGCTTGGCGTTCCCCTTCAGGAACTTCGACAGCGCCTCCGCCCGGCTCGGCCAGAAGTCGTCGTAGTACCCGGCCGACAGGAACGCGCCCTGCAACTGCCCCGGCCCGACCTTCCCGCCGGCCGCCTTCTTGGTCAGCCGCCTGACTGCCTTGTCGTAACTCGCCTGCACCTTCGCGGCCGTGTCGCCGAGCCCGTACACGTCGTCGTGCTTGGCGATCCACGCCCGGAAGTCCGCCCAGCGGCCCTCGAACGCGGCCGACTGCTCCAGATTGTCCCGGTACCAGATCCGCTCCGGGTCCGGGTTCACCGCCGAGTCCAGCACCATCCGCCGTACGTGCGAGGGGAAGAGGGTCGCGTACAGCGCGCCGAAGTAGGTGCCGTACGAGGCGCCCATGAAGGTCAGCCGGTCCTCGCCGAGTGCCGCGCGCAGCACGTCCAGGTCCCGGGCGTTGTTGAGCGAGGTGTAGTGGCGGAGCTTGCTCCCGGAGCGCTTGAGGCAGCCCTTCGCGTATGCCTTCGCCTCCTTGATCCGCGCCTTCTTGTACGACTCGGAGGGATGCGTCGGCGACTGCGACGGCGCCTTGAAGAAGTGCTCGGGGTCGACGCAGGAGAGCGGGGCGGAGCGGTCCACGCCGCGCGGGGCGTAGCCGACCAGGTCGTAGGCGGCGGCGATGCGCTTCCACTCGGGCAGCACGCCGATCATCGGGAAGAGCATGCCGGAGGCGCCGGGGCCGCCCGGGTTGTAGACCAGGACGCCCTGCCGGGGCACCTTGCGCTTGCTGTTGTGCGGGTCCTTGTGGGTGGCCACGACCCGGCTGACGGTCAGTCTGATCTGCTTGCCGTTCGGGTGCGCGTAGTCCAGCGGGACGCTCACCGTGCCGCACCGGAAGGTGTCCGGCGCCTCCAGGTCGGCGGCGCACTTTCCGAAGTCGATGCCCTCGGCGCGCGCCCGCGCGGCGGCCACGGCGGTACCGCGCAGTTCGGCCGTCGACGTGTCCGGGACGCGGGGGGCGCTCCCGGCCGGGGCGGCGGCCAGAGTGGTCAGGATCAGGGACCCGGCGGCCGAATACAGGGCGGGGGCTCTCAATGGCGTATCCCTTCGGTGCACGGCTGCGGTGGCGTGGCGGCAACGGCACCGCAGCGACTGCACGGCAGCAATAAAAGGGATATTTCGACCGGTTGTCGGTGAAGGCAAGCACCATCGGGCCGGTGTCGGCGCATTGCCCCCTATGCGCCCCCGCTCACTCCCGCGGAAGCTGGTCCCGGTGTGCGAAGGCCGCACGCAGCTCCGGCTCGCCGATCGCGCGGATGCCGCGCACCGCGACGGAGGTCAGCAGCGAGTGGTCGTCGACCGTGCGGTTCGTCCGCCGGTGCAGCACGCCGAGCAGCCGCTGGCCGGCGGGGGAGGCCCAGCGCGAGTACGGGTGCACCTCGACCCGGGCGATGGCCAGGCAGCTCAGCGTCAGGGTGAGGGGCAGCGCGAACCAGACGGCGACCAGGTCGCGCGGCATCTCGGTCGGGGCGGGCAGCGTGAGCGCGGCGACGCCCAGCCCGAGGACCGCCAGTGCGGCGCCCCGGACCTGCCGGACGCCGGACGCGACCGTGGTCCGCGCCGCCGCGTCGGGCACCGCGAGCCCCGCCCGCACCAGCCCCTCGCCGAGACTGCGCACGGCATCCGTGTCGGCCGCCGCCGAGCGCACCGGCGCTATCCGCGACTGCCCCTCGGGCCCGATGGCCCCTATCACCGACCGCTCCATCTCGTCCCGCCCCCGCGGGTCCACGACGGTCGCCCAGCCGGTGTGGGCGAGCAGCAGCCGCCGTTGCCGGGCCATGGACACCAGCGTCAGATCGGCGACCCGCGCGGGCCCGCCGGACAGGAACGCGGCCTCGTACAGCGTCAGATCGTGTCCTCGGCCCGCGTCCGCGTCGACGACCGCCGTCCGTACGGCGGCCAGGCACAACCGGGTGCAGGCGGTGCCGGCGACGGCCCAGGCCAGGAGCAGGAGAAGGACCCAGAACATGACACGTTTCTATGCCAGCGGCCTGGCCACCGCCATGCCCTGTTCACATTCCGGACCGAGTGTTGTCGGTCTGTGACGTTCCGCTTCCCGCGCAGGTCAGGGGTTTTGGGACGGCTGCTCCGGGCTGGCGGTGGCGGGCGGCAGCGTGTACGTCGAGGACGGCGACGCGGCCGGTGCCGGTGCCGCCGTGACCGGGGTCGCGTCGGCGGGGGCGACGACCGGCGGCGAGGCCACGGCGGAGGGGGTGATGGCCAACTGCTGCGCCAGCGTGGCGAAGTCGACGTAGCCCGTCGCCTCCAGGACCTTGATGTGGTCCAGGACGGTGGTGTTGGCGTCGTCGGCGAGGTCGCGGACCAGCGTGTTCTGGGTGGCGGCGCGGACCTGGGCGACCACGGAGAAGACCCGGCCGTGGGCCAGCCGCACGATGTTCGCGAACTCCCGGTCGAAGTCCTGCCCCTGCGCGGCGCTCAGCGTGGCGAGCCACTGCTGCTGCTGGGCGTTTGGCCCGTTCGGGATCGGCACGCCGAGCTGGGTGGCGACGGTGCGGACGTGGGCGTCGAGGGAGGTGTGCCCGTCGACCAGGTGCTGCCCCGCCGTCCGTACGGCCGCCGTGGTGCCCTTCTCCTCCGCCATCTCCCCGGCCGGCAGCTCCCAGAGCCCGGCGAGCCGGACCTTCACGATGAAGTCGCGGTCCTGCGCGGACAGCGGGCCGTACGCCGTCGACACGGTCTGGGCGCTGAGCACGTTCACCGAGCCGGTCGGGTCCGAGCGGTCGGCGTACGACCAGATCGGAAACACCAGGGCGGCGAGGGTCGCCGCGAGACAGACGATGATCAGCGTGGTCCCGCTGAACATGCCTCGTCCCTGGACGGGGGGTCGGGGTCGCGCGCGCATGATGCCTCCTGCACCGCACGGTGGGGCTTCGCCGCGCGGGGTTGGCATATTACCGACGGGGAGCTTCGGCCGGACCTCGGGTGCAGGCCGGTGGGGGCTGGCCGCGCAGTTCCCCGCGCCCCTTACGGGGCGCTGTCCAGCTGTGTCCTACATAGCTACATAGCTGCGGGCAGGCGTGCCGCAGGGCGGCACGGGTGGGCGCTGGGGGTCCCCCCGGCCGAAGGCTGGGGGAGGCACCCGGCAAGCGCCGGTAAGCGTCCCCACCCCCCGGCCACTACCCCCGCCGCAGCAACGCCCTCCGCGCAAGCGACCGCCGGGGCGTCGCCCCCGCACGCTCCAGCCACCACTCCTCCAGCCGCCTGCGGGACCCCGCGTCCCCCACCCGCCCCTCCCGCAGCAGCACCCCCGCGAACTCCAGCGCGTCCCGCCGGTAGCCCCCCGTCATCGGCCGCTCCTGCGCGTACGCCAGGAACGCCGTCCGGTACCCCGCCCCCAGGATCTCCGGCAGCTCCGGCGCCACCTTCGCCACCACGTCCGCCCGCTTCGCGGCCAGCGCCCGCGCCTGCACCCCCATCCGCACCCGGTCGAACCCCTCCGGCACCGGTGTCCCCGCGACCAGCGACGACAGCACCGCCGCCTGCGCGAGCCCGACCCGCTGCCGGGTGGCGTCGGGGACCTCGGGCGCGGTCGCCGTGGCCGAGGGCTCCCGCTGCCCGCCGGCCACCGCACCGCCCGCCGCCACGGCCGCCCGGATCGCCGCCAGCTCCCGCTCCAGCTCGGCCGGTTCGGGGAAGTTCTCGTCCCGCTCCAGCAGCACGCCCGGCGGCGCCACCCGGGACGCGAGCCGGGTCAGGACGTCCAGGACCGCCGGGGGCACCGGATGGGCGTGGCTGTCGTGCCAGACGCCGTCCCGCTCGAAGCCGCCCGCGACATGGACGTAGGCGATGGCCTCGACGGGGAGTTCGGCGAGCGCCCTGGCCGGGTCCTCGCCCCGGTTGACGTGGTTGGTGTGCAGGTTCGCCACGTCGATCAGCAGCCGTACCCCGGTGCGGTCCACGAGGTCGTACAGGAACTGCCCCTCGGTCATCTCCTCGCCCGGCCAAGAGATGAGCGCGGCGATGTTCTCGACGGCGAGCGGCACGGGCAGCTCGGCCTGGGCGATGCGGACGTTCTCGCAGAGCACGTCGAGGGCGTCCCGGGTGCGGGGGACGGGGAGCAGATGGCCCGCCTCGCGGGCGGCCGACGCCGTGCGCGGACCGCCCGCGCGGACGAACGCGATGTGCTCGGTGACCAGCGGCGAGCCCAGTGCCGCCACCCGCTCGGCGAGGGCGGCGAGCCGGTCCTCGTCCGGGCGGTCCGCGTCGCCGAGACCCAGTGAGACGCCGTGCGGTACGACCGTCACCCCGCGCTCGCGCAGCCGCCGCAACGATTCGGGGAGGTGGCCCGGGCAGGTGTTCTCGGCCACGACCTCGACCCAGTCGATGCCCGGCATGCGCTCCACGGCGTCCGCGATCTCCGGCCGCCAGCCGATGCCCGTTCCCAGCCGCTCCAGAGTCATGGCCGTCCCCCCTGCTGCTTCGAGTGAGGGGGGTATGGCCCCGGAGCACGCCCGCGAACCGCGTTGCCTGCCGCTTCAGAGCAACATTTGAGGTTCGGGGGCGCGCTCCGGGGAGCTCTCCGGCTACTGGCCGAGCAGGCCGAGCGAGTCCGTCGGGTCCGGACGGGCCGTGTTCACCGTGCCCGGCTCGCCGGGGGAGGGCTTGGACGTGGTCCGCACGTTGCCGCTGGCCTGTGCGGCCGGCGCGGAGGGCGCCACCACCCCCGGCGCCGGCGCCGCCGGACCGGTCGGGCTGGCCGTGGTCGCGCCCGCGACCTCGTTGGCGATGGCCTCGAAGTCGACCTTGCCGGTCTTCTCCAGGATCGTGATGTGGTCGAGCACGGTCTGGTTGGTGTCGGAGGCGAGCTGCCGCACCAGGCTGTTGCGCGTGGAGTTACGTACCGCCCCGACCGCGGGGAAGATCTTGCCGTGCGCGGCCCGCAGCAGGTTCACGAACTTGTACTCGTACTCCGCCCCGGTCGCCGCCGACATCTCGTTCAGCCAGCCCTGCTGCTGCTCGTTCGGCACGTTGGGCAGCTCGACGCCCAGCTGTGCCGCGACGATCCGGACCCTTCTGTCGAGGTCGGTGTGGCCGACGATCAGGTGGTCGCCGGCCTCCTTGATCGCCGCGCTCGGCGCCCGCTGGATCGCCTGCTGCCCGGCCGGCAGCTCCCAGAGCCCGGCCAGCCGGACCCGCACGATGAGATCCCGGTCGGCGGCGGTCAGCGGGCCCCACTGGGTCGCCACGGTGCCCGCCGCCACGTTCGCCTGCCCGGTGCCGGAGCGGTCGGCGTACGACCACACGGGATAGGCGAGCGCGCAGAGCGTGGTGGCCAGGGCCGCCATGATCAGGGCCGTTCCGTTGAAACGCCGCAAGGGATGCCTCCCCGTGTCGCTGGTTCAGTGCCAGGACGTACGGGTGGGGCGACAGCGGTGTTCAAACAAACGGCAAAGTTTCCAAGGGGAGGTAAAAAAGACCAGGTCAGGATAGGTGGTTTGACAATCGAGTATCTCTATGTTCAAGCTTATGTATCTCGAAAATCGAGATACATGAACATCGAGGAAAGTGATCGTCATGCACGTCTTGGTCATAGGCGGCGGTACCGGCGGGATGTGCCTGGCACACGGTCTGAAGAAGGCCGGCGTCTCCGTCGCGGTGTACGAGCGCTACGGCTCCCGGAGCGACGGCCTGTACGGCTACCGGGTCGGCATCGACCCCACCGGCAGCCGGGCCCTGCACGAGTGCCTGCCGCCCGGGCTCTTCACCACGTTCGTCGACACCTGCGCCCGGGACCCCCGGTACTTCAACGTGCTCACCCAGTCGAACCGCACCACCGCCACCATCGAGCTGCCCGAGGCGGCCGACGCGGTGGACAGCGAACGCTCCGTGTCCCGCTCGACCCTGCGCCAGGTGCTGTTCACCGGCATGGACGACGTCGTGCACCACGGCAAGGAGTTCACCCGCTACGAGCAGCACCCGGACGGCAGGGTCACCGCCCACTTCGCCGACGGCACCACCGCGACCGGTGACGTCCTGGTCGCCGCCGACGGCACCCGCTCCGCCGTACGCCGGCAGTACCTGCCGCACGCGGAGATCAGGGACACCGGGATCACGGCCGTCGCCACCAGGACCCCACTCACGCCCGAGACCCGCGCACTGCTGTCCGACGAGGTGCTCAACGGACTCTCGCTGATCTTCGGCACCAAGGGCCTCGTCGGCATGCTCCATGTCATGGAGTTCAAGTGGGACGCCGAGGGCCGGCCCAAGAACCCCGCCGACAAGGCGCTGTTGGACAGCTGGTCGGGCCTGCGGTTCGACAACACCCACGACTACATCAACCTGTCCGTGTGGAGTTCCCACGCCCACTTCCCCGAGGACACCGCCCGGCAGCGCGGCAAGCAGCTCGTCGACACGGTCCTGCGGGTGACCCGCAACTGGCACCCGGACCTGCGCAGGATCTTCGAACTGTCCGACCCGGCGGCCGCGTTCCCGCTGAGGATCGCCACCTCGGTCCCCGTCGACCCGTGGCCCACGACCACCGTCACCCTGCTCGGCGACGCCATCCACACCATGACCCCGGGCCAGGGCGTCGGCGCCAACACCGCGCTGCGCGACGCCTCGCTGCTCTGCCGGGAACTGACCGCCGCCGCCCGCGGCGACAAGCCGCTGCTCACCGCGATCGGCGACTACGAGGCGGAGATGATCCCCTACGGCTTCACCCGCGTCGCCGAGTCCCTCGACAACAACGGCACCAGCGGCGACGACCCGCTCTACCGGCCCGTCACCGGCCGCCTCGCCCTCTTCGCCACCCGCAGCTTCTTCAGCGCGACCGGCAAGGTCCCCGCCCTGCGCCGCAGGTTCCTCGCCGACATGTACGCCTACCGGGGCGCCGACACCGACTGACCGCGCGCTAACCGCGGAGCGCGGGGTGGTCCGCGACCACCGTGCAGCTGCCCGGCGCGATCTCGGTGAACCCGGCGTCCCGCACCAACGGCAGCCCGCTGCCGGTCAGGTCACGCCACTCGGCCGGATCGGCGGTCCGTACGGCGAGCGGGAACCCGGCGTCCCGCCAGGCGTCCCGCTCCTCCTGCGACAGCGCCCACCAGGCCAGTTGCGCCCCGTGCCCGGCCTGCGCCATCGCCTTGCCGGCCGACATCTCCAGCTCCGGGTTCAGCCACAGCACGGGCGCGGACCGGTCCGCGCCCACGGGCGGCTCCGGATCGTCCAACTCCGTCCCCGACACCTGCAACTTGGCCAGCTCCTTGGGCCACCCGTCCAGGGGTACGGGCGGAAACACCCGTACCTCGGCGGACTTCCCCGTGAGGGTGATCCCGGGCAGCTCCCCGGCCCGCCGCCACTCGGCGCCGCGGGCCCGCCGCACGACCTTCCGGATCCGCGCGTCCTCCCAGTCCCGAAGGGCCTGCGCCCACTCCCCGTCGCCAAGGGCTCGCGGGTCACTGAGCATGGCCAGCACGGCCCGAGCGGCGGTTTCGAGTGCGTCGGTGCGCGCAGGAGGAGCGGACTTCTCTATCCGCACGACAAGGGGCAGCACAAACTGGGGTGCTTCGTCGCGACTGTTCGCCGAGACCTGGAAAGGAGCGCTCACCGCACCAACCTATAGGGGCGCGGGGCTGTGCCCAATTTGCGGCTCCGCCGCGTGGGCGCGAACGGCCCCCACGCACCCGCAGACCGCACACAACCGAAACTCACCACCCCGATCCCGCACGACAATGTCCCCATGCACCGTGATCTTGAACTGGCCCGCGTAGGCCGCCGCTACGGCATACGCGGCCCCTGGGTGTTACGAGGCGTCGACCTCACCATCACCCCCGGCTCCCTCACCCGCGTGGAGGGAGCGAACGGCACCGGCAAGTCCACCCTGCTCCGCCTCGTCGCCGGCTTGGACACCCCCACCGAGGGCCGCATCACCGGCCGCCCCCGTACCGCGTACGTACCCGAGCGCTTCCCCGCCGCCCTCCCCTTCACCCCCTCCGGCTACCTCACCCATCTCGGCACCGTCCACGGCCTCTCCCGCCGGTCGGCCGCCGCCCGCGCCGCGAACTGGCTGGAGCGGTTCGGCGCCGCGGCCCACGCAGCCACACCCATGGCCCAGCTCTCCAAGGGCACCAGCCAGAAGGTCGCGGTCGCCCAGGCACTGCTCGCCGACCCCGAACTCCTCGTCCTCGACGAGGCCTGGACCGGTCTCGACGCCGAGGCCCGTGCCGAACTGGAGCGGGCCGTCGCCGAGCGCACCGCCGCCGGGGGCGCCGTCGTGTTCGTCGACCACGATCCCCGGCGCCTCGCGGGCGTGCCCGACGCGGTCCACCAAGTCGTCGACGGCACCCTCGGACCCCGTACCGAGCAGACGGCCGCACCCGTCGGCCCGCTCACCCTCGTCACCGTCCGGGGCCCGGCCGGCGGCCGGCTGCCCGCCGACGCGACGCGCCCGGCGGCCTCGGCCGAGGAACCGGCCCCCGGCACCTACCGTCTTACGGTTCCCGCGTCCCACTCGGACGTGGTGCTGCGTGCCCTCCTCACGGCCCGCCCGCCCTGGCACGTGGTCTCCGTCAGCGCCCCGGACGTCCCACCGGACGAGAAAGACCGCCCATGACCGCACTCCTCCGCTACCAGACCGATCTCCTCCTGCGCTCCCAGCGCTGGCTGCCCCCGGTGATCCTGTACGCCGTGTTCCTGGGCGTGGGCGTGCAGAGCGGTCAGCCGGTGCTGGACTCGCTCGGCTACACGGCCGCCGCGCTGCTGCCGGTGGCCGCCTGGCTGGTACGGATCTGCGTCACCGGCGAACCGCCCGCCGCCCGCGCCTGCGTCACCGCGGCGCGCGGCCCGGCCAGGACCCATCTGGCCGCGCTGCTCACCGCCTTCTTCGCCGCCGCCCTGCTCGGCACCGCGGCCACGCTCGTCGTGACGGTGATCAGCCGGCACGCCACCAACGACCACCGGCTCCCCGTACCACCCCTGCGGGCCGGGACCGCCGGCCTCCTCGCGACCCTCGCCTGCGCGCTGCTCGGCAGCGCCGTCGGCGCGCTCACCAACCGGCCGCTGCTGCGCTCGCCGGGCCGGGCGGTGCCCACCATGCTGCTGGCCGCACTGCTCTCGACGGTGGTCGCGGGCTCACCGGCACACGCCGCCGTCAGCGGCCTGGTCACCGGCTCGGAGTCCGGCCGGATCCCGGTCTCCCCGCTCCCGGTGGCCGCCGCGGCCCTGCTCACCACCGCGGCCTTCGCCCTGGCCTGCGCCCTCAACGGCCGCCGCTCACCCTGAACAGGCGGCCCGCTGCGCCTCCTGCCACTCGCAGCGCGGACACATCGTGATGCCCTTGTACGACTCCGGGTACTCCGTCGGCTCCCGGCACAGCACGCACTCCGCGAACGGCGGCCCCTCCGCCGTCGCCGGCTGCGCCGCCCCGTCGGTCGTGCAGTAGCCCTCGTCGCTCATCCCTCCAGCGTAGACAGTCTCCGGCGGTGGAAGTACAGGCAGCCGGATCGAGGATCGATGGAGGTTCGGCTCGGACATGGCCCGGCCCGGTTGGTGTCGTTTCCGTCGGGTCGGCAGTGTGGACGGCGGGCGGAGCTTCCTCCGGGAGGCTCGCCCCAAGCCCGAACACCCATGGCACATCACTGCTCTTCCAGGAGCCCCTGCCCGTGAACGCGAAACTCCCCGGCGGCACCCTGCGCCTGTCGGACACCCTCACCCTCACCCGCGTCGGCTTCGGCGCACTCCAGCTCGCCGGTCCGATGGCCTACGGCCCGCCGCGCGACCGCGACGAGGCTCTCGCCGTACTGCGCGACGTGGCCGACGCCGGGACCACCCATCTGGACACCAGCGACTACTACGGCCCGCACCTCGTCAACGGACTGATCCGTGAAGCCCTCCACCCCTACCGCGACGGACTCCGCATCGCCACCAAGGTCGGTGCCCGCCGGACCCCCGACCGCGGCTGGCCCGCCGCGCTCTCGCGTCCCGAACTGGTCCAGGCCGTGCACGACAACCTGGAGCACCTCGGCCTGGACGCGATCGACCTGGTCAACCTGCGGATGACCGACACCCTTGAACCGGCGGACATCGTCGAGCCGTTCACCGTACTGGCCGAACTGCGCGACCAGGGGCTGATCCGCAACCTGGGCGTCAGCAACGTCAGCCTGGACCAGGTCAGGGCCGCCCGGGAGATCGCCCCCGTGGTCGCCGTCCAGAACCACTACAACATCGCCCACCGGCTGGACGACGACCTGGTGGACTGGTGCGCCCGGCAGGGCATCGCCTTCGTGCCCTTCTGGCCGCTGGGCGGGTTCCGTCCCCTCCCGCTCCAGGTCCTCGTGGACGTCGCCTCGGACCTGGGTGTCTCCGCCCGGCAGATCGCCCGCGCGCCCAGGCCGGCAGCGTCGACAGCCTCTTCGTCCTCACGCCCGTCTACAACGCCGGCATCTCGGCGGCGCTGAAGAACGCCATCGACTGGCTCTCCCGCCCCCGTGACCACTGCGCACTGGCGGCCAAGCCCGTCGCGGGCCTGGTCGTCGGCTACCACTCACAAGGGGCGGAACACCGGCTCAACACCATCCTGCGTGCCACCGGCGCCACGCCCCTCACCGTCCCCCTCCCGATGCTCGGGCTGCGCACCATCGACCAGCGCGACATCACGGGGGACCCGCGCGTGCACCGAACCGTCCGGGAAACTCTCGACGTCCTCCGACGGGCACCCGCGCACGCACCGGGGTGACATCGGCCCGCCCGGTCACCGGTGACCGGGCGTCTGCCCGATCAGCTCGGACACCTTCACGAACCGGAAGCCCCGCTCGCGCAGCTCCGGCACGACGGTCCGCACCACCTGGTCGGTGGTCGGGGCGGCGCTGCGGGTGCAGTGCATGACGACCACGGAACCCGGCTTCACCCCGTCCAGCACCTGTTTGGCGACCGCGTCGGCGTCCGTCGCGAACGCGTCCCCGCTCACCACGTCCCACTGCACCGCGGTGACCCCGAGGGCGCCGACCGCGCGCAGCGCCTGCCGGTCGTAACAGCCGCCGGGGAACCGGAAGTACGGCATCGGGTGCGGAACCCCGGCGCGGAGCAGCGCGGCGTAGGCACGCTCCACGTCCGACTTCATGTGCGCGGCGGAGACGGTCGGCAGGCCGTAGCAGTCACCGGTGAAGGCGTAGTGGCTGTAGGAGTGGTTGGCGACCTCGAACTGCGGGTCGCGGCCGAGGGAGCGGGCCTGGGCCGGGTACTCGTCGGCCCAGCGGCCGGTCATGAAGATCGTGGCCGGCACCTTCAGCCTGCGCAGGGTCGCGATCAGCGCCGGGTTGTCGAAGTGCTCGCCGGCGGCCGCGCGCGGCCCCTGGTCGGCGGTCATGTCGGCGTCGAAGGTGAGGGCGACGGTCTTGCCCAGGGTGCGCGGGCCGTTCATGAAGACGGGCGCCGCCCCGCCGGGGCCGGGGGCGAGCGTGGGCGGCGGGGTGGTGGACGAGGAGGCCCTGGCGGGGGCCGGGGGGCCGGCATGGGGTGCCTCGTTGGCGCCGCAGGCGGCGAGCGCGGCGCCCAGGGCGACGCAGACGGCGGTCGTACCGGTAAGACGGCGTGCTGGTCGGATCACCGTATGAACGTAGGGCGGAATGTCTGTTTTTCTCGGGTGGCGCGGCGGATCGTGCGGCGCCGGGTCACCCGGGCGGCGGCCCGGTCCGCAGGGTGCTGTCGGCGATCCCGGCCGGGGCGTTGCCGTTCGGCCCCGGCTGCTGCCTTCCGGCCCGCTCCAGGAACCGCAGCAGCTCCACCGGGAACGGCAGGACCAGGGTGGAGTTCTTCTCGGCGGCCACCGCCACGATCGTCTGCAGCAGCCGCAGTTGCAGGGCCGACGGGGTGTCCGCCATCTGCTGGGCCGCCTCGGCCAGCTTCCGGGAGGCCTGGAGCTCGGCGTCGGCGTTGATGATCCGGGCCCGGCGCTCCCGGTCGGCCTCGGCCTGGCGGGCCATCGAGCGCTTCATCGTGTCCGGCAGGGACACGTCCTTGATCTCGACCCGGTCCACCTGCACGCCCCAGCCCACGGCCGGGCTGTCGATCATCAGCTCCAGGCCCTGGTTGAGCTGCTCGCGGTTGGAGAGCAGGTCGTCCAGGTCGCTCTTGCCGATGATGGAGCGCAGCGAGGTCTGGGCCATCTGCGAGACGGCGAACTTGTAGTCCTCGACCTTGACCAGCGCGCTCACCGCGTCGACCACCCGGAAGTAGACGACCGCGTCCACGCGCACGGTCACGTTGTCGCGGGTGATGCCCTCCTGGGCGGGGACCGGCAGCGTGACGATCTGCAGGTTGACCTTGTACAGCCGGTCCACGAACGGGATCACCAGATTGAAGCCGGGCGTCCGTACGTCACCCGTGACCCGGCCGAGCCGGAACAGCACGCCGTGCTCGTACTGCTTGACGATCCGCGCGCCGGCGGCCAGGTACAGCGCGCCGAAGCACAGCGCCGCCACCACCGCGACCAGCAGCTCCTGAACCATCTCGACCCCCAGGTAAAGAGGTCCGATATTTCCGTTGCTGTAACGATATGCCCGATGGGAGGGTCGGGGCCACGGCCGCCGGGAAGCAGGTCCGGGCCGGGATGCCGAGGGGCGTCGGCACCCCGGCCCGGGGCGGCCGCCGGTTCAGACGGCCGTGACCGAGGGGTCGTGACCGAGGGGGCATGACCTTGGAGCCGTGGCCTTGGAGCCGTGACCTTGAGGTCATGACCCTGGGGTCGTGGCTCAGGCCGCTGTGACCTTCACCATGACCCTGGGGTCGTGGCTCAGGCCGCTGTGACCTTCACCGGCTCGGTGTTCGCGTCGCTGTGCCGCTCGGCCCAGCTCTCCAGCGCGGTCCGGCAGGCGTGGTCGAGGTGGTGCAGCCCGGACAGGTCCACCCGGACCGGGCGGTCCTGGGGCAGCGCCTCCAGACTGTCGAGGATCTTCGGCAGCCGCAGGAAGGTCGCGTTGCCCGACAGGTAGGCGTCGACAGGCCCCGAGCCCTTGTCGACGACCTCCAGCTTCAGGTGCGAGGCCTCCCAGGCCGTCTTGACGATCGACAGGGCGAGCCCGATCAGCACCCCCTCGAACATGCTCACCGCGACGATGGACACCGCCGTGACGACGAGGATGAGCGCCTCGCCCCGGTGCTCGCGCCACAGCACGGCCAGCGCGCGCACCGGGATCAGCTTGGCGCCCGAGTAGACCAGGATTCCGGCGAGCGCCGGGATCGGTATGTAGCTCAGCACCCCCGGCAGCAGGGCCGCGAACAGCAGCAGCCAGACGCCGTGCAGCACCCGCGACGCCTTGGTGCGGGCGCCCGCCTGGACGTTGGCCGCGCTGCGCACGATCACCGCGGTCATCGGCAGCGCGCCGAGCACTCCGCAGAGCGCGTTGCCCGCGCCCTGGGCGATCAGCTCCTGGTTGTACCGGGTGCGCGGGCCGCTGTGCAGCCGGTCCACGGCCGCCGCGCTGAACAGCGACTCGGCGGACGCGATCAGCGTGAACGCGACGATCGTGCCGATCAGCCCGACGCTCGCCAGCTCGCCGAAGGCGCTCAGCGGGGGCGGCTGGACGGAACCCAGCAGCCCGTGCACCTCGACGGTGGCCACCGGAAGGCTCAGGAAGAACGCGGCCAGGGTGGCGAGGCCGACGGCGGCCAGCGGCCCGGGGACCGTCCGCACCTTCGCCGGGGCGTACTTCCACAGCACGAGGACCGCGACGGTGCCCGCGCCGAGGGCCAGCGAGGCCAGCGCCCCGCCGTCCCCGAGGGCGTCCAGGAACGCCCCGGGCAGCCCGGCGATCTTGCCGGGGCCCGACTCGGGGGCCTTGGCGGCGAGCGCCGGGTACAGCTGGCCGGCGATCAGTACCAGACCGATTCCGGCCAGCATGCCCTCGACGACCGAGACCGAGATGGCCCGGAACCAGCGCCCCAGCCTCAGGACGCCCATGGTGATCTGCAGGACGCCGGTGGCCAGCACGATCACCCCGAGCAGCGGCAGCCCGAACTCCCGCACCGCCTCGAAGACGAGCACGGTCAGGCCGGCGGCCGGCCCCGACACCTGAAGGCTGCTGCCGCGCAGCATCCCGGTGACGAGACCGCCCACGATGCC
Organism: Streptomyces sp. NPDC058464; assembly: GCF_042721035.1. Classification (NCBI taxonomy): domain Bacteria; kingdom Bacillati; phylum Actinomycetota; class Actinomycetes; order Kitasatosporales; family Streptomycetaceae; genus Streptomyces; species Streptomyces sp. NPDC058464. The sequence goes on along the minus strand of NZ_JBHXMA010000025.1, from coordinate 167,704 downwards.
GGTGACCAGGCCGAGTTCGGCCGGGACACCGGAGGCGACGGCCACACCCACGCAGAGCGGGAGCGCGACCAGGAAGACGACGAGAGAGGCGGCGAAGTCCTGCCGTATGTAAGGGAACTTGATGTGGGGGAACTTGGTCATCGCGACGCTCACAGGGTCTCGAACGCGTCGGTGTCGGCGCGGTGTTCGCGCACGGCACCGGTGTGGACCTCGTAGTACCAGCCGCGCAGGGTCAGTTCGCCCTCCGCCAGCTTCCTGTCGATGAACGGGTACGAGCGCAGCCGCAGCAGCTGGGCGAGCACATGGCTCTGCACGCCCTCGGCCACGGCCGGATCCTCGACCGCCCCGGTCGGGCGCGGCTCGGCACTCGCCAGCCAGTCCCGGACGGCGGGTACGGCGGTCAGGTCGTCGCCGCGCACCAGCGCGCCGACCGCGCCGCAGTGCGAGTGCCCGCAGACGACGATGTCGCGGACGCCGAGCACCTCCACGGCGTACTCGATGGTGGCCGCCTCGCTGGTGGGGTGGACCGAGGCGTATGGCGGGACGATGTTGCCCGCGGTGCGCAGCTCGAAGAGCTCGCCCGGGCGGGCGCCGGTGATCAGGGCCGGGACGACCCGGGAATCGGAGCAGGTGATGAAGAGCACCTGCGGGGACTGGCCTTCGGCGAGCCTGGCGAACTCCTCAGGGCGCTGTCCGAACGTACGGGCGTTGTCGATGAGGGGCTGCATGGTGTGTGGATTCCTCCTGGCGCGCTACAGCGGCGCGTCGGGCTTGCACGACGTCTGTGGGGGGATGAGGGGCATGGAGAGCCCGGGGCAGAGCCCGTCCCGTCAGCAGCGGAAGACCTGCAGCGTGGCCGGTGAGTGGGCTCTCGACGCTCTTGACGCGCGGTGGTGCCTGGCCGGGGAAGGCCCCGGGGTGCGTATGGCCTCGGTGTGCCGGGGGCCGGGCTGACGGTCGTCCGCCCAGCCGGCGGTGGCGCTGCGATGGCGGTCGGCGGTCGGCGGCGGGCTGGGGGGCTCGCCGCAGCGGCCGTGGTCCCGGAGGGCGGGCGAGGCGTCGCGCACGGCCTTCGCCGAGGGGTGCGGCCCGGGCTGGGCTTTGGCCTCGACATGACTGAGGGTGTGCGCGACTGCGAAGGTTGCCGTAGGCGCGAAGAACTGGACGGCGAGCAGGGCGGCGGCCAGGTGCGCGAGCACGGTCCGGGCCGTCGTACCTCGGAACATGAGCCCCCCTCGCGGCAGTTCACGCCTCTCGTGCGCACCAAGCACAGGTCAATGGTTGGTCAAGAAACACGTTAACCCTGCAAAGTTGTTTGCAGGGTTAACTCGGTGTTGCGAGCCGAAGAGAGCGTGAAAAATGCCGGTGGCGTGGCCTGATCAGGCTCTTGACCTGACGAGCTTGATCACATAGGGGCCGGTCGGCGGGGTCTGCCCGGGGTCTGCCCGGGTTCCGCTCGGGGTCTATTCGGGGGCCACGAAGGCCTTGCCGTCCCGGGCCAGGGCCGTGAGCCGCGATATCGCGCGGAAGTACTTCTTCCGGTAGCCGCCGTTCAGCATCTCCTCGCTGAACAACTTGTCGAAGGGCATCCCGGAGGCCAGGACCGGGACCTCGCGGTCGTAGAGCCGGTCCGCGAGGACCACGAGCCGCAGCGCGGTCGACTGGTCCGGCACCGGCCGGACGTCCGTCAGGCAGACGGCCGACACGCCGTCGGTCAGCGCGCCGTACCGGCTGGGGTGCACCTTGGCCAGGTGGTCCAGGAGGTGCGGGAAGTCGTCGAGCGAGGCGCCCGGGGTGGCGTACGCCGCCTTCGTCACCTGTTCGTCGGAGTACGGCGCCGGCGCCTCGGGCAGGCCGCGGTGGCGGTAGTCCTCGCCGTCGATGCGCAGGGCGCGGAAATGGGCCGACAGGCCCTGGATCTCACGCAGGAAGTCGGCGGCGGCGAACCGGCCCTCGCCGAGCTTGCCGGGCAGGGTGTTGGAGGTGGCGGCGAGCGCGACACCGGCGTCCACCAGCCGGCCCAGCAGCGTCGACACCAGGACGGTGTCGCCGGGGTCGTCCAGCTCGAACTCGTCGATGCAGAGCAGGCGGTGGCCGGAGAGGGTCTGCACGGTCTGCTGGAAGCCGAGGGCGCCGACCAGGTTGGTCAGCTCCACGAAGGTGCCGAACGCCTTCAGCGCGGGCTCGGCCGGGGTGGCGTGCCAGAGCGAGGCGAGCAGGTGGGTCTTGCCGACGCCGTACCCGCCGTCGAGATAGACCCCGCGCGGTCCGGCGGGCACCTTGGCCGCTCTGGCCCTCCCGAAGCCGAGGAAGCCGCGCCTGCCGCCGGCCACCGCGTGCGCCCCGCCGAGACCGCCGGCGAACCCTTCCAGAACCCGTACGGCCTCGGTCTGGCTCGGCTGGTTCGGGTCCGGGAGGTAGGTGGCGAAGCGGACCGAGTCGAAGCGGGGCGGCGGCACCATCTCGGCGACCAGCCGGTTCGCGGGGACGTGCGGGGAACGGGCGCACAGCGCCAGCGGGGCCGCGTCGGCTATGGGGCTGACCTCGGATGCGGCGGGAGAAGACGACACGGTTACCCATGCTAGTTGCCGTGCCACACTGCACGGCATGCGACGCCTGTTCCCTGTGACCGAACAAACAGCAGCCCGGGCCTCCGGCGGTCCGACCGAGGGGGCGGGGCCCGGGGGCGGTGCGGGTGCCTCCGGCGGTTCGGCCGAGGAGCTGCGGCTCGCGGGTGGCGCGGGTGCCTCCGGCGCGGAGGCCGAGGGGGCGGCCCACGGGGGTGGGGGTGATGGCTCCTCCGGCGGTGCGGCCGACGGGCTGCGTGCCGACGGGGTGCGTGCCGTGGAGGTGCGTGCCTCCGCTTCCGGTTTCGTCGATCGGGAGTGGAGTCTAGGCGAGCTGGCGCTCGCCTATGCCTATCCCGAGTCCGCCGGGCGGGAGGTCTGGCTGCGGGCCAACATGGTGTCCACGCTCGACGGGGCCGGTCAGCACGACGGGCAGTCGCAGCCCATCTCCGGTGCGGCCGACATGCGGATCTTCGGCACCCTGCGAGGGCTCGCGGACGTCGTCGTCGTGGGCGCGGAAACGGTACGGCAGGAGGAGTACCGGCCGGTACGCGAGCGGGCGGAGTTCGCCGGGGCCCGGGCCGCGGCGGGGCAGGCCAGGGTCGCCGCGGTCGCCGTCGTCAGTGCGAGCCTCGACCTCGACTTCTCGCTCCCGCTGTTCACCTCGCCCCTCGTGCCCACGCTCGTCCTGACCGGCGCGGCGGCCGCCCCCGACCGCGTCGCCGCCGCCGAGCGGGCCGGCGCCCGGGTGGTGGTCGCCGGTGACGGCGCCGGCGTCGACCCCGCCCGCGCGGTCCGCGCCCTCGCCGGCCTCGGCCACACCCGGCTGCTCACCGAGGGCGGCCCCCGGCTGCTCGGGCAGTTCATCGCCGCCGGTGTCCTCGACGAGCTGTGCCTGACGCTCTCCCCGATGCTCACGGCGGGCGACGCGCAGCGGATCGCCGGGGGCCCCGGTGTCGCCGTACCCCGGCGCTTCGAACTAGTGTCCCTCCTGGAAGAGGCCGGATTCCTGTTCGGCCGCTACCGCCGGTCCTGAAAACAGCGGAATATCCCGTTCCGCTTAGCTTCCGGCGGGCAAACTGAATCCGGCAGTACCCGTGCGATCACGGGGCAGGATGGTTTCCGCAGGGGTGCCGGCCCCCACGGAGGACAGAGGGTCGAGCGGCCCTCTAGGGAGAAGAGGCGCCTGGTGTTCACAAGCGTTCTGATGATCGAGAAGGCCCTGACGTCCGCCGACGTGGAGTTCGTCACCACCTTGCACGGGGACGAGCAGGTCGCCTTCCACGTGCTGCTCCAGCCGCGCGGCGACCAGGCGGACCGCCTGCTGCGGGCCATCGACGACATCGCACTCGGCGAACTCGACGAGGCCGCGCGCGAGCGGGAGACGCCGGAGGGCGATGCGGCGAAGGGGCCGGCCGAGCAGGCGTTGGACGTGTCCCTGACGGCCCTGCGGGCGGCGGGGAGCACGGCGGAGGGGCGGATGGTCGAGGACCACCCGCTGGACGCGCTGCGGAAGCTGGTGGAAGAGGTGGGTGCGGACGAGGTGATCGTGCTGACCGACCCGCACTACGTGGAGGAGTTCTTCCACCGGGACTGGGCGTCCCGGGCGCGGCACAAGGTGGGGGTGCCGGTGCTGAAGCTGTTCTCGCACAGCAAGGCGTAGGCGCCGCTGGGGGTGCGGTGCGTCGGCGGCCGCGGGTGAGTCGTGGCCTGTCGCGCCCGCGCGGCGGCAGCCGCATATCGATACGGCCCCGCGCCCCTTTGGGTCGGCAGGGCTCGCGTCCCCTGCAAAGGCGCCCGTGCTCCAGCACATAGGCTAGGGCTGCTTTCGCACGTCACCGTCTCTGGGAGAAACACATGGCACCCGGCCTTCCTTCCGCCATGGAGCGACCGCACTTCATCGGGATCGGCGGCGCCGGGATGTCGGGGATCGCCAAGATCCTCGCCCAGCGCGGTGCCGAGGTGGCCGGGAGCGACGCCAAGGAGTCGGAGACCGCCGAGGCGCTGCGGGCGCTCGGCGTCACCGTGCACATCGGGCACGCGGCCGGGCACCTCGCCGACGACGCCAGCTCCGTCGTCGTGTCGTCGGCGATCCGGAAGGACAACCCCGAGCTGGCCCGCGCGGCCGAGCTGGGGATCCCGGTGGTGCACCGCTCGGACGCCCTCGCCGCGCTGATGGACGGCCTGCGTCCGATCGCGGTCGCCGGTACCCACGGCAAGACCACCACCACGTCCATGCTCGCGGTGTCCCTGACCGCGCTGGGCCGCACCCCCTCGTACGCCATCGGCGGCGACCTCGACGCCCCCGGCTCCAACGCCCTGCACGGCGAGGGGGAGATCTTCGTCGCCGAGGCCGACGAATCGGACCGCAGCTTCCACAAGTACGCGCCCGAGGTCGCCATCGTCCTCAACGTGGAGCTCGACCACCACGCCAACTACGCCTCGATGGAAGAGATCTACGAGTCCTTCGAGACCTTCGCCGGCCGGATCGTGCCCGGCGGCACGCTGGTGGTCAACGCCGACCACGAGGGGGCGCGCGAGCTGACCCGGCGGGTGGCAGGGAAGGTGCGCACGGTGACGTACGGCGAGGCCGCGGACGCCGACGTCCGGGTGCTGTCCGTCGTACCGCAGGGCCTGAAGAGCGAGGTCACCGTCGCGATGGACGGGGCCGAGCTGACGTTCACGGTGTCCGTGCCCGGCCGGCACTACGCGCACAACGCCGTCGCCGCGCTGGCCGCCGGAGCCGCCCTCGGGGTGCCGGCCGCCGAACTGGCGCCCGCCCTGGCCGCGTACACCGGCGTCAAGCGCCGCCTCCAGCTCAAGGGCGAGGCGGCCGGCGTCCAGGTCATCGACTCCTACGCGCACCACCCGACCGAGATGACCGCCGACCTGGAGGCCATGCGCGCCGCGGGCGGGGACGCCCGGATCCTGGTCGTCTTCCAGCCGCACCTCTTCTCCCGGACCCAGGAGCTGGGCAAGGAGATGGGCGACGCGCTGGCCCTCGCGGACGCCTCGGTCGTCCTCGACATCTACCCGGCCCGCGAGGACCCGATCCCCGGGGTCACCAGCGAGCTGATCATCGAGGCGGCGCGGGGCGCGGGCGCCGACGTCACCGCCGTGCACGACAAGGACGAGGTTCCCGCCGTGGTCGCGGGAATGACGAAGCCCGGTGATCTGGTTCTCACCATGGGCGCGGGAGATGTGACCGACCTGGGCCCGAGGATCCTGGAACGCCTGGCGAAGTGAGGGGCTGAGAGTCATGTCGTACGACGTCGAGAAGCCGGACGAGCAGTGGCGGGCGGAGCTGTCGCCGGCCGAGTACGCCGTGCTGCGTCAGGCGGCGACCGAGCCGGCCTTCAGGGGTGAGTACACCGACACCAAGACCAAGGGCGTGTACTCCTGTCGCGCCTGCGGTGCCGAGCTGTTCACCTCCGACACGAAGTTCGAGTCCCACTGCGGGTGGCCGAGCTTCTACGACCCGAAGGACACCGACGCGGTCGAGCTGATCGAGGACCGTACCCACGGGATGGTCCGCACCGAGGTGCGCTGCGCGCGCTGCGGCTCGCACCTCGGGCACGTGTTCGAGGGTGAGGGGTATGCGACCCCGACCGACCAGCGGTACTGCATCAACTCGATCTCGCTGCGGCTGAGCGCCGACGAGAGCTGAGTCCGGCCGGGCCCGTCATCGGACGGGCCCGTGGGCCTGGCGGCGGGTGGCGAGGACCACCACCAGGCCGCCCGCGACGGCCAGGCCCGTCAGGACCGCCGCGAAGACGGTCGCGCCGTCGGCCGGCCCGACGGCGTCGCCGAGGTAGCCGGCCGACACCGGCAGCAGGCCCGCCGGGACGTAACCGCCCACGTTGAGCGCCGCGTTGGCCTCCGCGAGCCGCTTGCGGTGCTGCCCGGCCACGTCCGCGTCGCCGACCTCGGCGCACGCTTTCCCGGCCTGCCGGACCTGGTCGCGGCGTGGACCCCGGACGCGCCCTGACGGGCGGGCCGGCGGTCCGTGGCGCGGCGTTCCGAACCGTCTCCGGGACGGGTGACACACGGATGGCCGGTGCCCGGACCGGCGCTGTTTGAGATTCTGTGAGGGTGTCCGGTGTCGCGCGATGGTTCCAGTCCCGCCGGGGACCCGCGTCCGCCGACGGCGCGGGCGGAGAGGGCGGCCGCACGGCGGGCGCCGACCGCTCCGTCCCGCTGCGGGCGTTGCGCACGGCCGCGGCCGGCATCGGCACGAGCCTCGACGAGTCCACCACCTGTACGGAACTGACCCGGGCGGCGGTACGGCTGGTGGGCGGCGGCGCGGCCGTGATGCGGCGCGTCGGCGACACCGTCTCCGGCTACGAGTCGATCACCGGCGACGCCGATCTGCTGCCCGACGCCCGCTGGGCCACCGCGGTGGCCCAGGACGCGGGCACCCCGGCGGCCGACCACTGGGTCGACCCCTGGCTCTCCCGTCCGGTCGGCAGCCGCACCCGCCCGGCCCTGTGCGCGCCCCTGACCAGCGGATCCGACCAGTACGGCGTCCTGGTCTGCGCCCGCGAGGGGACGGCCTACGCTCGTGCGGAGGCCGAACTGCTCGCCCTGCTCGCCGAACGCGCCGCCTCCCACATCCGGCACGCCCGCGAGTACGAGCAGGTCAACCGCACCGCCGGTGACCTGCAACGCGCCCTGCTCTCCGAACCGGGCCGGCCGCACCCCAACCTGGACGTCGCGATCCGCTACCTCCCGGCGGGCGGGCGGGTGCTGGTCGGCGGCGACTGGTGCGAGACCGTACGACTGCACTTCGGGCGGACGCTGCTCGTCGTCGGCGACGTGATGGGCCACGGACTGGAGGCCGCCGTCGACATGAACGCGTACCGGTCCTCACTGCGCTACATCGCCTCCTCCGAGCTGCCCCCGCACCGGGTGCTGCGCCAGATGGACGACATCGCCGCCACCGAGGCGGACCGCAGACCCGCCACCTGCCTGCTCGTGCGCGTCGACCCCGGCCGCGGGCAGGTCACCCTGGCCAGCGCCGGCCATCTGCCGCCCGCGCTGATCACCAGGGAAGGCCGTACCGCACTCCTGCTGGTCCCCGTCGGCCCGCCGCTGGGCACCGGCTTCGGCGGCTACGAGTCGGCCACCCACCGGCTCGAACCCGACGAGGCACTGGTGCTCTTCACCGACGGCCTGGTGGAGCACCGCGGCGAGGACATCGACCGCTCCCTGCAACGCCTCGCCGACCTGCGCTTCACCCCCGCGGCCGGCGTGGACAACCTCCTGGACTCCATCATCACCCGCCTCGACGCCCGCCACGCCGAGGACGACGTCGCGGTGCTGGCGGCGCGCCCGCATCCACGGGAGGGCGGGTTCAGCCTGGAAGGCGCGGTGGAGGAGGGCTAGCCGGCGGTGCGGGCGGCGGCCGGTTCCCTGGGCAGCGTCAGCGTGAACACCGTGCCTGCCGTCGGGTCCTCGCCCAGCCCGATGGTCCCGCCGTGCGCCTCCACCAGCGCGCGGGCCACCGACAGGCCGAGCCCGCTGCCGCCCCGGTCGCGGCTGCGGGCCTTGTCGACGCGGTAGAAGCGGTCGAAGACCCGGGCGCGGTCGCCTGCCGGGATGCCGGGGCCGCGGTCGGCGACGCTCACCGACGCCGAGTCGGCGGTGACGGCGACGGTCACGGACACCGGGGTGCCGGTGGGGGTGTGGACGGCCGCGTTGGTGAGGAGGTTGTCCAGCACCTGGCGGATACGGACCGGATCGAGGCGGACCGGGACCGGGTCCGGACCGGCGGTCACCGCCAGGGGATGGTCGGCGTGCGCGGCACGGAAGGCGTCGGCGGCCTCCCGGACCAGCTCCCTCAGGTCCGCCTCCTCCAGCCGCAGCGGGGTCTCCACCTCGGCCGCGTCGAGCCGGGCGAGGAGCAGCAGGTCGTCGAGGAGGATGCCCATCCGGGCGGCCTCCGCGCGCAGCCGGGCCAGATGACGGTCGCGTTCCGCGGGCTCGTTGGCGGCCGCGTACTGGAAGAGGTCGGCGTACCCGCGTACCGACATCAGCGGGGTGCGCAGCTCGTGCGAGGCGTCCGCGACGAAGCGGCGCAGCCGCTGTTCGGCCTCGGCGCGCACGGCCAGCGAGTGGTCGATGTGCTCCAGCATGGTGTTGAACGCCGTGCGCAGCTCCTCGACCTCGGGCCCGCCGCCCCGCTTCGCCGCACGCAGCGGCAGCCGGGCCGCCGACTCCGTCAGGTTGTGCGAGGTGATGCCGTGGGCCGTGTGCGCCATGTGACTCAGCGGCTCGAGACCGTGCCGCAGCAGCCGGCGGCCGAACACCACCAGCGCCAGCAGTGCCACCCCGAAGGCGACCACCTGGATGATGACCAGCTGCCGTACCGTGCCGTCGATGCTGTCCATCGGCGCGCCGCTGACCAGGACCACGCCGGTCTCGACCTCGCAGGCGCGCAGCCGGTACTCGCCCTTCCCGGCCAGGTCCTCGGTGCGCAGCACCTCCGTGCCGGCGGCGATCTGCGCCTTCGCCACCGAGGTGAGCGGGGCGATGTCCGCGGGCAGGTCACCGCTCTCCTCGGGTTTGCGCAGCACCGGGGTGCCGTGCGAGACGTCGTACACGGCGTAGTACCAGTGGTAGTACTTCTTGCCCTGCAGGCTGCCGTTCTGCGCGATGCTCTTGGACTGGGCGACCTGGGCGAGGCCTAGCTGGTCGTCGAGCTGGGCCGACAGGTAGTCCCGCATGTACATCGTCAGGGCCGTGCCGACGACCGCGAACGCCACCAGCGCCAGCGCCCCGAGCCCCAGCGCCAGCCGGGTGCCCAGCCGCATGCTCCGGTACGAGCGCCGCAGCCGGCCGATCCGCGGCAGGCCGATCCGGAACCGGCCTCTCACTCCGCGGCCTGCTGCCGGATGACGTACCCGAAGCCGCGCACGGTGTGGATCAGCGGCTCCCCGCCGGTCTCGTCGTCCATCTTGCGGCGCAGCCGGCTCACCACCAGCTCCACCACGTTCGAACGGCCGCCGAAGCCGTACTCCCACACGTGGTCGAGGATCTGCGCCTTGGTGAGCACGGTCGGCGACTTGCGCATCAGGTAGCGCAGCACCTCGAACTCGGTCGGGGTCAGCGAGAGCAGCCGGTCGCCGCGGCGGACCTCGCGGGTGTCCTCGTCCATCGTCAGGTCGGCGACCCGCAGCACCGAGCGCTGGAAGCCGGGCCCGGCACTGCGCCGCAGCACCGTGCGCAGCCGGGCCATCAGCTCCTCCACCGCGAACGGCTTGACCAGGTAGTCGTCCCCGCCGCGGGTCAGCCCCGCGACCCGGTCGGCGACCCCGTCGCGGGCCGTGAGGAACACCACCGGCACCATCGTCCCGGAGTGCCGCAGCCGGTCGAGGACACCGAAGCCGTCGAGATCGGGCAGCATCAGGTCGAGCACGACGATGTCCGGCCGGAACTCGGCGGCCCGGGCCAGGGCGTCCTCGCCCGAGTACGCGGTGACCGCCTCCCAGCCCTCGTACCGCGCGACCGTCGCGACCAGGTCGGCGATCGGCGGGTCGTCGTCCACGACGAGGAGTCGTACTTTTTCCACCCGCTCATACTGCGCCACCGGGCCGTGGACGCCAGACCCCGTCCTGCACAGAAAAGACATCGATAAGCAGTTGTAAGTAGTCCGACAGGAAAACGACAGCAGCCACGGGCGAAGCTCGACTCCCAGGACCCGATCAAGGAGCTGCCGACCCGTGACGACCGTCCAATCACCCCCTGCGCCCCCCACGGCGATACGCCCCAGGGTGGTGGCCCGCACAGGCCTGTACGCCGTGCTCGCCGCGAACGCGGCCGTGGTCGCCTGGTTCTTCGCCCAGGCGGGCTTCGCCTCCAACGCCCTGATCGTCATCGGCCGCTTCTTCGGCCTCTACGGCGCCCTCGTCATGGCCTTCCAGCTGGTGCTGGTGGCCCGGCTGCCCTGGCTGGACCGCCGGATCGGCATGGACCGGCTGACCTCCTGGCACCGCTGGACCGGCTTCGCGCTGCTCTGGACGCTGCTCGCGCACGCCGTCTTCATCAGCTTCGGCTACGCCGACGGCGCGGGCGTCGGCCCGGTCGGTGAACTCGTCGACCTCGCCGAGACGACCGAGGGCGTGCTCCGCGCGGTCGTCGCCCTCGGCATCATCATCGTGATCGGCGCCGTCTCGGCGCGCTACGCCCGCCGCCGGCTCGCCTACGAGACCTGGCACTTCATCCACCTGTACACCTACGTGGCCGTGGTCCTCGCCTTCAGCCACCAGGTCGCGGTCGGTACGACCTTCACGGCGTCGACGGCCGCGAAGACGTACTGGTACGCGGTGTGGGGCGTGGCGCTCGGCGCGGTGGCCCTCGGCCGTCTGGTGCTGCCGCTGTGGCGCAACTACCGGCACCAGTTCCGGGTCTCCGCCGTCGTCCCCGAGTCGGACAACGTCGTCTCGGTCCACGTCACCGGCCGCGACCTCGACAAGCTGGGCGCCCAGGCCGGCCAGTTCTTCCTCTGGCGGTTCCTCACCAAGGACCGCTGGTGGCAGGCGAACCCCTTCTCCCTCTCCGCCGCCCCCGACGGCCGCAGCCTGCGCCTGACCGCCAAGGCCGCCGGCGACGGCAGCGCGGCCCTGCGCCACCTCAGGGTCGGCACCCGCGTCTTCGCCGAGGGCCCCTACGGCGCCTTCACCACCCTGCACCGGCAGAAGACCGAGTCCCTCCTCATCGCGGGCGGCGTCGGCGTCACCCCCATCCGCGCGCTCCTGGAGGACCTCGAAGGCCACGCGGTCGTCATCTACCGTGTCGGCACCGACCGGGACGCCGTCCTCTACGACGAGCTGCGCGACCTCGCCGTCGCCAAGGGCGCCGAACTCCACCTGGTCACCGGCCCGCCCGTCCCCGACAGGCTGGCCCCGCGCGAGCTGGTCCGGCTGGTGCCCGACATCGCCGACCGGGACGTCTTCCTGTGCGGGCCGCCGCCGATGATGAACGCGGTGCTGCGCACCCTGGGAGACCTGGGCGTGCCCAAGCCGCAGATCCACTTCGAGCGTTTCAGCCTGGCGGGATGAGAGAGACACCGTGAAGCGAGCCATACCTGTCGTCGTCCTGAGCATCGCGGGCCTGATCCCCGTCTGGCGCTACGAGCCGTCGATCGGCGGTACGACGTCCACCACCGCCGAGTCCTCCACGACCGATTCCTCCACCGCCGGGTCCTCCACGGCCGGGTCCGCCGCCTCGCCGTCGGCCTCCTCGACCGCGGGTTCGGGCACCTCTGCCGGCACCGTCGTCAAGGGCACCACCGTCAACACCGACAAGGGCCCGGTGCAGGTCCAGGTGACCTTCTCCGCCGACAAGATCTCCGCGGTCTCGATGCTCCAGCAGCCGAACCACCCGCAGACGACCGCCGCGGTGCCGGTGCTGATCTCGGAGACGCTGAAGGCGCAGAGCGCGGACATCGACACCGTGTCCGGTGCGACGATCACCAGCGACGCCTACAAGGAGTCCCTCCAGGCCGCGATCGACGCGAAGGGCTGAGCGCATGCAGCGGGTCGAACACGTCATGGGCTTCCCGGTCTCGCTCCGCGTCGACGACGAAGGGGACTTCACCGGGGCCGCCGACGCCGTCTTCGCCTGGCTGCGCGAGGTCGACGAGCGGTTCAGCCCCTTCCGGCCGGACAGCGAGGTCTGCCGGCTCGACCGCGGGGAGATCACCGCGTCCGAGGTGAGTCCGGACCTCGCCGAGGTGCTCGCGCTGTGCGAGGAGTACCGGCTGGCGACCGGGGGTGCGTTCGACGTACGGCTGCCGGGGCGGGGCCTCGACCCGTGCGCGGTGGTCAAGGGCTGGTCGGTGCAGCGGGCGGCGGACCTGCTGTCGGCGGCCGGGGCGCGGCGGTTCGTGCTGAACGCCGGCGGTGACGTGGCCGCCGCCGGCGGGCCCTGGCGCGTAGGGGTACGCCACCCCGAGCACGCCGACCGGCTGTGCACGGTCCTCGAACTCACCGACGGGGCGGTCGCCACCTCCGCCCGCTACGAGCGCGGCGACCACATCGTCGACGGCCGCACCGGGCGCCCGGCGACCGGCCTGCTCAGTCTGACGGTCGTCGCCTCCTCGCTGACCGAGGCGGACTCCGTGGCCACGGCCGCCTTCGCGATGGGCGCCGAGGGCGTCGGGTGGGCGGCAGCGCGCCCCGGCTGCGAGGTGTTCGCCGTGGACGCCGGGCGGCAGGTGCTGCGGACGGCGGGCTTCCCGGTCGCGGGGGAGCCGTCGGCGGCCGCCTGAGGCGCCCCGGCGGTTCAGCGGCGGTTCGGCGGACGGGGGAGGGGAGGTCCGCCGCGGTGCGCCCGGCGGACTCGACTACCGCGTCCAGGGCCGCCGTTCGCTTCTGGTGGCCACCGGTGGGAACTCCTCGCGGCTCACAACGGGACCTGACTCCAAGGGTGTTGGCGCAGGGCGGCATGGACCAGGCGGAGCATCCTGGACTGTTCGCCCAGCGCCTTGGCCCGTCCGGTCGTCTCGTGACCGCCGCTGTACCAGTCGACGACGACGTCCCCGCCGGCCGCCCGCAGCGCCTCCTCGTAGCGGCGTACCTGCTTGGGCGCGGTACGGGTGTCGTGCGTGCCCTGGTTGATCCAGACCGGCGCGACGACATCGGACACGTAGGTGATGGGCGACGCCCGCACGAAGCGTTCCAGGTCGTCCTCCGGCTTCGCGCGGAAGAACGACGACCAGGCCGCGCGCAGCGCCGGGTTCATGTCCTCGTACCCCGTCAGCCAGTCCGCCATCGGCACGTGCGCCAGCGCGCCGGCGAACAGTCCGGGCAGCCGTCCCACGGACAGCAGCGACAGGAAACCGCCGTACGAGGCGCCCGTGACGAACACCTTGTCCGGGTCGGCCACGCCCTCCGCGACCAGCCACCGCACCGCGGCCTCGATGTCCTCCAGCTCCCGGTCGCCGATCGCCGGCATGAACCCCTCGCGGAAGCGCCGCCCGAAGGTGACCGAGCCGCGGTAGTTCAGCGCGGCGTAGGCCACGCCGTTGTCCAGCCAGGCCTGGGCGGCGGGGTCGTAGCGGTCGACCGTCACCAGGTTGGGGCCGCCGTGCAGTTGGAGGACCAGGGGGACGGGTCCCTCGGCACGGCGCGGCCGGGCCCACCACAGCTGGACGTTCGTGCCGTCCGCCGAGCGGACCGCGTTCGACGTGCACCGCACGCCGTCCAGGTCGAGCTGGGGGAAGAGCCGGGGGACGGGCACGGAGTCCGGGCCGTCGGCGTGCAGCACGCGCAGAGGGGAGTCGAAGCGCTGGTGCAGGAGACGCAGCGTGCGTCCGGGACCGTAGTGCGAGGCCCACTGGTTGCAGTGCGAGTCCGCCACGTCCGGCTCGAAGTAGGCGCCCGCCGGATGGTCGAGCAGCCGGAGCGCGCCCGACTCCAGGTCGGCCTCCATCACCCGGTGGATCCCGCCGTCCACGTGCACGGCCAGGATCCGGGTGGCGTCCTCGGACCAGTCCAGCGGGACCACGTCGCCCCGTACGTGCGGTGCCTCGATGTCGACGCGGGTGCCGAGGGCCGGGTGCCAGACGCAGGGGCGGGCGAACCCGGTGCGCTCGGTGGCGACCAGGATCCGGTCGTCGCCCGGGACGGGGGAGAACCGGACTCCGCGCACGGGTGCCTCGGGACCGTCGGTCAGGAGGTCGAGCACCTCGCCGGTGGCGGTGTCGACGACGGTGACCGCGAACCTGCGGACGCCCGGATTGTGGTCGGTGGTGTCGACGCAGGCACGGGTGCCGTCGGCGGAGACCAGACCGTTCCAGGCCTCGTACGGCGACCGGAACAGCGGCTCGGGGTCCGCGGAACCGTCCGTGCTCAGCAGCCACAGGCTGAAACCGTCCTCCGCCGCACAGGTGATCACGGCCCGGTCCGCCCGCCCCGCCACGTCGATGCCGCGCAGGGTGTAGGGCGGCAGGTCCGGGGTGAGGTCGCGGCTGTCGCCGCCGTCCAGTCCCGTCGCGTGCACATGACCGACCTCGTTCCCGTTGTCGTCGTGCAGCGCCAGAATTCGCTCGCCGTCGAAGGAGAGCACCGCCTGCGCCAGGTCGCCCGAGGTCACCTCGCTCAGCGGCCGGACCGTGTCGCGCCCGGCGTCCCACAGCGACAGCCGGGGTCCGTCCTCGCTCTCCACGACGATCAGGGACCGGTCGCCGGGTCCGCGCCCGCGCCGCACCGCGAGGGGCCGTTCGGCGGTGAAGAACCGCTGCCAGTTCGTGGTCATGGTGTGGTGACCTCCTTGGGTTCGCCCTGGTCGGCCGGGGGCTGGGCATCGGGAAAGTGGCAGGCGGCGAGGTGCCCTTCAGATCTTTCAGACCTTTCAGGCCCGTCGCCCTGCTCGGTGAGGGCGGGCGCGGTCTCGGCGCACACGTCCCGCGCCTTCCAGCAACGGGTGCGGAACCGGCAGCCGGACGGCGGGGCCAGCGGGCTGGGCAGGTCGCCGTCCAGGACGATCCGCCGGCGCGCCCGCTGGACGCGCGGGTCGGGGACGGGCACGGCCGACAGCAGGGCCTGGGTGTAGGGATGGCGGGGCTGGGTGAACAGCGCGTCCACGGGCCCCTGTTCGACGATCCGCCCGAGGTACATGACGGCGACCCGGTCGCTGATCTGCCGGACCACCGACAGGTCGTGGGCGACGAACAGGTAGGTGAGGCCCAGCTCCTGCTGGAGGTCCTCCAGCAGGTTGATCACCCCGGCCTGCACACTGACGTCCAGCGCGCTGACCGGTTCGTCGAGGACCAGCACCTCCGGTTCGACGGCGAGCGCGCGGGCGATGCCGATGCGCTGCCGCTGGCCGCCGGAGAACTGGTGCGGATGGCGGTGCGCGTGGGCGGGGTCCAGGCCGACGAGCTCAAGGAGTTCCCGCACCCGTTCGTTCTCCCGGCCCCGGTGCAGACCGTGGATGTGCAGCGGCTCGGCGAGCGCCGCGTGCGCGGTGAGCCGCGGGTTCAGGGAGGCGTACGGGTCCTGGAACACGAACTGGATCCGACGGCGTACGGCCGCCAGCTCCCGTCGCCCGGCCGCCGTCACGTCCGTGTCGAACAGCATGATCCGGCCGGCGGCCGGGTCGGTCAGCCGGACCAGGCAGCGGCCCAGGGTGCTCTTGCCGCAGCCGGTCTCCCCGACCAGGCCCAGGGTGGATCCGCGCGGGATGACCAGATCCACCCCGGAGACGGCCCGCACGGTCTGCGCGTGTCGGCCGCGCCGGCCGGTGGTGTACTCGGCCACCAGCCCCTCGACCGTCAGTGCCGGCCGCCCCTCGGCGGTCGGTGCCGTTGCTGTCATGGCGTCACGCTCGCGATCTCGTGCGCCCGCACGCAGGCCGCGGTGTGGCCGGCGCCGACCGGGACCGGCCGGGGGCTCTCGGCGCACCGTTCGTCGGCGTGCGGGCAGCGGTTCCGGAAGGGGCAGCCCGGGGGCCGTTCGGCGGGGGAGGGCGGCTGCCCGGCGATCTGCGCGAGCCGCCGGGTGCTGCGGTCGATCCTCGGCAGCGCGGCGAGCAGGCCGCGCGTGTAGGGGTGGGCCGGTTCGTAGAAGAGGGGCTCCACCGGGGCCTCCTCCATCTTCCGCCCGCAGTACAGGACCAGGACGCGGTCGGCGAGGCCGGCCACCACGCCCAGGTCGTGGGTGATCAGCAGGATCGCGGACCTCGTACGGTCCTGGACGCGCGCCAGGACGTCGAGGACCTGGGCCTGGACGGTCACGTCGAGGGCGGTGGTCGGCTCGTCGGCGATGAGGACGTCCGGTTCGTTGGCGATACCGGTGGCGATCATCACGCGCTGGCGCATGCCGCCCGACAGCTCGTGCGGGTACTGGCCGGCCCGGGTCCGGGGATCGGGGATGCCGACCAGGTCGAGCAGGTCCACGGCCCGGTCCCGCAGGGCGGCGCGGGAGACGGTCGGGTCGTGCACGCTCACCGCCTCGGCGAGCTGGGCGCCCACCGTCATCATCGGGTTCAGCGCGGCCAGCGCGTCCTGGAAGACCATGGCGATACGCCGGCCGCGTACGGCGCGCAGCTCCCGGTCGGGCAGGTTCAGCAGCTCCTGGCCGCGCAGCCGCACCGAGCCCTCGGCCACGGCGTTGCGCGGCAGCAGCCCCATCACCGCCAGCGAGGCGGCGCTCTTCCCGGAGCCCGACTCGCCGACGACGGACAGGGTCTCCCCGGCGTGCAGGTCGAAGGAGAGCCGGTCGAGGGCGGTCACGGGACCGGCGTCGGTGCGGTAGGTGACGCTCAGGTCGCGGACCGACAGCAGCGGGGCCGCCGCCCCGGCGGCCTCTTCGGCGGCGGCGTCTTCGGTGCCGGTCTCTTCGGTGGCGGGGTTCATCACTGCCTGCCTTGGGGGTCGAGCGCGTCGCGCAGCCCGTCGCCGAGGAAGTTCACGGCGAGCACGGTGACGAGGATCGCCAGGCCGGGGACGTACAGGAGATAGGACTGTGAGGTGCCGATCAGCCCGGCGGCCTGGGTGAGCATGTTGCCCCAGCTCGACTTGGGCGGCTGGACGCCGTAGCCGAGGAAGCTGACGGTGGATTCGAGGATGATCGCCGAGGCCACCGACAGGGACACGTTGACCACGATCAGGCCGGTCAGGTTGGGCAGCAGATGCCGTACGACGATCCGCGGGCCGGAGGCGCCGATGACCCGGGCCGCCTCCACGAACTCCTGGTGGCGCAGCTGGATCACCCGGGACCGGACGACCCGGGCGATCAGGGTCCAGCCCAGACCGCTGAGCACCACGACGATGGTCAGCGGGGAGGGCCCGAGGCCCTGCAGGGACACCGCGAGGACGGCGACCGGGGGCACGATCAGGAACAGGTCGGCCACCCGCATGATCACCTCGTCGGGCCAGCCGCCGAGGTACCCGGCGACGGCACCTGCGGCCGTCCCCACCAGGGTGGCCAGCAGGGCGACGCCCAGGCCGATCGCCAGGGAGAGTTGGCCTGCGTAGAGCATCTCGCTGAGGTAGTCGCGGCCGAGGGAGTCGGTGCCCAGCCAGTGGGCGCCGGACGGCGGCTGGGAGGCCGCCAGGAGGTTCTGCGCGTTGCGCGGGAAGGGCGCGATCCAGGCGGCGCCGAAGCAGCAGACCGCCAGCAGGACCAGCACGACCAGCGAGGCGACCGCGAGCCGGTGGCGCAGGAAGCGGGACAGGACGACCCGGGAGGTCCGCGGGTCGCCGGACGGCGGTCCGGACACGGGTGGCGGGGGCGCCGGGAGGGCGGTGGACTGGGTCATCGCAGGGCCACCCGGGGATCGAGGAGGGCGTAGGACAGGTCGGCCAGCAGGTTGAAGAGGACGACGGCGACGGCCACGACGAGCATCCAGGGCAGCAGGACGAAGACGTCCCCGGTCTCCAGGGAGGCGAGGAACAGCTTGCCCATGCCGGGGATCGAGAAGATCTGCTCGGTCACCACCAGCCCGCCGACCAGGGTGGCCGCGTCCATGGCGACGACGGTGACGAACGGCGCGAGCGCGTTGCGCAGGGCGTGCCGCAGCAGGATGCGGCGGCGAGGGACGCCCTTGGCGCGTGCGGTGCGGACGTAGTCGCTGGACAGCGCCTCCAGGAGGGTGGCGCGGCCGAACCGGGACCAGGAGGCGACGAGTCCGACGGTGAGCGTGGCGACGGGCAGCACCAGGTGGCGCAGGTAGTCCAGGTCGAGTCCGCTGTGGCCGACGGAGTGCAGTCCCACGAAGTAGAACGGGGGATCCGCAAGGCCGAACTGCTGCTTGGGCCACACGGCCAGCACCTGGATGAGGACCAGGCCGAACCAGAACGCCGGCATGGCGACACCGAGGTAGGACAGGCCCGTCAGGAGGTGGTCGCCCGCGGTGTACTGGCGGGCAGCCGAGAACAGGCCGATCGCCAGCGCCAGGACGACGGCGAGGGCGACGCCCCACAGGATCAGCTGGAGCGTGGTGCCGAGGGCGTCGCCGACCATCGGCAGCACGGCTCCGCCGGTGCGGGTGCTGATGCCCCAGTCGCCCTGGACGAGGCCCCTGACCCACAGCCAGTACTGCTCGGGCAGGCTCCGGTCGAGCCCGAGGCGGACCGTCTCCCGGTGCAGGGCGGTGGGGTCGACCGACTGGCGCAGTTTCGCCAGCGGGTCGAAGGTCGCCCGCACCGCCCAGAACAGGATGAAGGAGGCGACGCAGACCACGGGCACGGAGGCCAGCAGGCGGCGCAGGGCGTATCGGGTCATGGCAGGCCCCTGCGGGGTGAGCGGACCGGTGTCATTTCGCCAGGCCCCATTCCTCGAGGTTCCACCAGGGGCCTTCCACCGGGTTGATGGAGAGCGGCCCGCCGACGCGCGCACCGGTGACCAGGATGTTCGGGACGGCGGCCAGCGGCAGCGAGGGGACGTCGTCGGCGATGAGCTTCTCCGCCCTGTGCGACTCCGTGATCCGGGCGGTGTCGTCGAGTTCGGTCTCCACCTGCTCCAGCACCGGGTCCAGACCGGGGATGCGGATCCGCATGAAGTTGATGCCGGACCGGCCGTTGGCGGCGCTCGGGATGGCCGTGCTGCTGAAGGTGGCGGCCAGGGTCGGGTTCGGGAACGCGTCGGTGAGGTTCCACAGGCCCAGCTGGAAGTCACCGGCGGGGGCGAGCTTGCCGAAGAGCTCCGCGGGCGTGGAGTTCTTGATCGTCACCCGGAACCCGGCCTTGGCGAGCTGGGCCTGGAGTATCTGCTCGGTCAGCTCGCGGCTCTGGTTGCCGGCGAGGGAGGTGACGGTGAACGCGGCCTCCTTGCCGTTCTTCGCCCAGTACCCGCTCCCGTTCTTCGTCCACCCGTCCGCCTTCATCAGCTGCGCCGCCTCGGCCGCGTCGGGCCGGTAGCCGGAGAAGTCCGTGGACGCGTAACGGGAGACCAGGGGCGACAGGAAGCTCTGTGCGGGGGCGGTGACGCCGTAGGAGCCGAACAGGCGCTTGACGATGGCCTCCCGGTCGACCGAGTAGGCGAAGGCCTTGCGCACGGCGGCCGAGTCGAAGGGGAACTTCGCGTTGTTGAGCCACAGTGCCTGGAGGTTGCCGGTCTGTGACTGCACCTGCATGCGGGCCGCGCTGCCCAGGGTCTTGATCTGGTCGACCGTGGTGAGCTGCGGGGTGGGGTAGAGGGCGTCGAACGTTCCGCCGGCGAAGGCCTGGATCGCCGCCGAGGTGTCCGAGGCGAACTGGAAGGTGACCTTGTCCAGGTGCGGCTTGGGGCCCCAGTAGCGGTCGTTGGGGACGAGGGTGACCGAGACCCCCTTCCTCCAGGACGCGATCTTCCACGGGCCGCCGCTGAAGGCGTAGCCGTCCTTCATGACGGCGTCCCGGTCCTTGCCCTGGAGGAGATGGGAGGGCAGCACCCCGTAGCCGGCGCCGAAGAGCTGCTTCCAGTTGCCGTAGGGGGACTTGAGGGTGACGACGGCGGTGGTGGCGTCGGGGGTGGCGATCGACGTGATGCGGTCGTAGCCGCTCTTGTCGAAGATCGCCTTGCCGTCGCGGACCTGGAGGGCGGTGTACTTCAGGTCCGCGGAGGTGATCGGCTTTCCGTCGGACCAGACGGCCTTCGGGTTGAGCCGGTAGGTGATCTGCTGCTGTTTCCCGACCGGTTTCGTGGTCGGCTCGGACGCCATCAGGTTCGAGGGGACCGGTGTCCAGTTCCCGTCCTTGAGGCGGACGTCGAAGACCTGTGGGACGGTCTCGGTCTGCATCAGGTACGTGCCCCAGACGGAGGCGCCGCAGGTGCCGATCCAGTCGGCGCAGTCGGGTTCCTGCTCGGCTCCGATGACGAGGCTGCCGCCCTGTCCGACCGGCAGGTTCGTGCCGGATTCCGACTGGGGGGAGGCAGCCCCGGAGGTGCATGCGGTGGCGGTCAGCGTGAGTGCGGTGAGGAGTGCGCCGGCCGCCGGGAGTCTGGCCGGGAACCGGCCCTGAACGGTCGCTGTGAGCGGTTGAGGCATGGCTGGAAACCTTCCGTGGCGAAGCCGTGGGCTCATCGTAGGGAGCCTCACAAGACTTAGCAATGGAGATAGGCTAGTAACTATGCGTTTGCATTGCCCAGGTGTGTGAATAACGTTTTGGTGCAGGCGGGCAGGCGATAGGGTCGCGACGGCGGCCCGGAACGCCGAGGGAGCCGAGGGAAGGGAAGAGCATGAGTGGTGCGCGCGCGGGCGACGGCAAGGGAGCCGCGGCGGGTGGGGCCGGGGGACGGCGGAGGCTGGCGCGGGACACGCTCAGCCGGCGGGTGATCCTGGACGCGGCGGAGAAGGTCGCCACCCGGGACGGCCTGGAGTCGTTCACCTTCCAGGCCCTGGCCAAGGAGCTGCACGCCCACCCGACCTCGCTCTACCGGCACTTCCGCGACAAGGACGAGCTGGTCCTGGAGCTCATCGACGACCTGCGGGCGCGCTCCTACGGCGGACAGCTCCAGGCCACCGACTCCTGGCGCGACGACCTGCGCACCCAGGCCCGGTACATCCACGAGCACTACCTGCGGTATCCCGTGTTCGCCTGGCAGATGGCGGCACGTACGACGCGCCGGCCGACCGAGTTCGCCAACGTGGAGTTCGCCCTCGACTGCCTGCACCGGGCCGGTCTCGACGACGAGGAGGCGGTGGCGTTCGTCCGGGTCTTCGGGAACGTCATCCGCTCGCTGTCCGCCATGGAGGCCGGGCTCCAGGCGCTCGACCCCGACTCCCGCGACCGGGACACGCTGGCCTGGGAGCTGGAGTACCGCCGGCTCCCGGCGGACACCTACCCGCGGATCGCCGGTCTGACGGCCCCGCTGACGGCGATCGGCGATCCCGGGATCTTCGACAACGCGATCGACATGCTGCTGGACTCGGTGGAGGCCCGGGTGCGGGACCGGGCGACGGGGGCGTGACCGGGGCCCCGATCTCAGGGCGCCCGATCGGCGAGCAGGCCGGCGACGAGGGCCGTGCGGTCCCGGACGGAGGTCAGGTCCACCCACTCGTGGCGGGCGTGTGCGCCACCGCCGTCCGGGCCCAGGCCGTCCAGGGTGGGCACCCCCAGACTCGCCGTGATGTTGCCGTCCGAGCCGCCGCCGACGCCGGTCTCGGTGACCGGGCCGAGCCCCAGCCGCTCGGCGACCGCCCGGGCGGAGTCCAGCAGGCCGGCGGACATCCCGCGTTCCAGCGGGCCGCGGTTGACGCTGCCCTGGAAGGCGAGTTCCGCGCCGGGCTCCCGCGGCCGCAGTGCCCGTAGTTCCCGTTCCACCCGTTCCAGTTCCGTGCGCTCCCAGGCGCGCACGTCGACGTCCACGAACGCCCGCTCGGGAACGGTGTTGATGGTGGTGCCGGCGCTGCCCACCGTGGGCGTGACGGTGGTCCCGCGGTCGGGGTCGGCCAGATCGCTGATCGTCAGCACCTGATGGGCCAGTTCGATCAGCGCGTTGACGCCGTTGTGCGGTTCGAGGCCGGCGTGCGCGGCCCGGCCGCTGACGCCGAGGCGGTACTGCGCGACGCCCTTGCGTGCGGTCTTGAGCGCGCCGCCCTCGCCGGGTTCGAGCACCAGGACGGCGCCGCAGGCCGCGGCGGCCTCCTCGACGAGGGCGCGTGAGGTGGCCGACCCGCGCTCCTCGTCACCGGACACCACCATGCTGACGTGGGAGACGTCCCCCGCCTGCGCGAGTGCCTCGAAGGCGAGGACGAGACCGGCCTTCATGTCGAAGACCCCGGGGCCGGTCGCGCGCGTTCCTGCCACGGCGAACGGGATCTCCGCCAGGGTGCCGAGCGGCCACACCGTGTCGGCGTGCCCGAGCAGCAGGACCCGATGGCTTGTCGGTACGGCGGGATCGGCGCCGCGCCAGTACAGATGCGGCACCCCGCCGGAGATGACCCGCCGCGGGCGTCCCAGCGCGCTGACCGCCCAGCTTTCGAGCAGGTCGTAGGCGTCGTTCAGCCCACGGTCCCCACCCGACGGCGTCTCGATGCCCACCAGTTGCCCCAGTCGCCGGGTGAAGCGCTCGGGGGGCGTGAAGCCGGAACTGAAGGACAAGACAGCTCCCTTCCGATGGATGACGGTCCCGGATCCCCGCCGACCGTGGGCCGTCGGGGATCCGGGATTCCAGGATTCCGGGAGGATCACCATGCTCGTAGTCTAGAAGATAGTCAATATGCATTGCTATCTTCTGGGAGTGCCATGCCGACGAGCGACTTCTCCAGAGGTGCGACCGCGTCCCCGCACCGGCGTTGCGGGAGGACGGCGACGCGCTCGTACGGCCGGTGGGGTCGCCCCCGCCCGCGAACCCGCCGCCGTCGAACCCGCCCGCGACCTCCGCGACGGCCACTGAAGCGAAGGCGCACGGCGCCCCTCCGCGCGCGCACCCACGTCATGCAGATGTCCGGCCGCCTGCGGGCGGCCGGACAGTGTGCGTGGTCAAGCGGTGGTCAGCCGACGTCGGACGCGTCCAGGCGGTACAGGCCGCTGTACGCGCTCACCGCCGTGCCGTGCTTCTTCACCCAGGTCGCGATCTCCGAGTTCGTGCCCTGGCCGCCGTCGCTGCTGACCACGATGTAGTGCAGCTTGCCCGCCTTCACCAGGCTCTTGAGCTTGGCGAGGGTCATCGCGTCGTCGCTGCCGGACCAGCCGCCCATGGAGATGACGGGCTGACCGGACTCCAGGATGATCGAGGACGCGGTCTGGTCGGTGGCCACCGCGACCAGCCAGGTGGCGCCGTCCTGGTGCTTCTTGAGGTACGTGATCATCGCGGAGCTGACCTGGGTGCCACCGCCCATGCCTCCGGCGGTACGACCGGACTCCGACTGGCTGTTGGAGCTGGAGCTGGAGCTGGAGCTGGAGCTGGAGCTGGAGCTGGAGCTGGAGTCGGTGCCGGTTCCGGTGCTTCCCGTGCCGGTCGGCGGCTGTCCCATGGACTGCCCGCCGGAGCTGCCGGAGCTGCTGGAGCCGGTGGAACTGCCGGAACCGCCGGGGGCGGTCCCGCTCGGCGCGCTGCCGCTCGGGCGCTGGCCACCGCCGCCCATACCGCCCATGCCGCCGCCGGTGTTCGGCCCCGCCGTCGGGTTGGTGCCGTTGGTGCTCGCGGTCGTGGCCGCCGAGACGGAGTAGGCGGCCGGGCCGGCCAGCAGGGCGACGACCGCCGCCACCGCCGCGAGGCCCATCAGCTTCTGCCGCCGCATGAACCGCCCGGCCAGCAGCCCGGCCACCGCCAGCGCACCGCCCAGCGCGGCCACCACCTCGGCGACCGTGTACACCGTGCCGGAGCCGGAGACCCGCTGGAGCAGCACGACCGCCCAGACGGTGGTGGCGGCGACGGCCGCCGGAAGCACCCAGCCCCACTTCGCGACCGAGCCCTCCTTGAAGGCCTTGTACAGCATGACCCCGCCCGCGCCGGCCAGGGCGGCGATCCCCGGCGCCATGGCGGTGACGTAGTACGGGTGGAAGGTGCCCTCGGCGAGGGAGAAGGTCAGGAAGTGCAGGACGAACCAGCCGCCCCAGAGCATGAGGGCCGCCCGCTTGGCGTCGGTGCGCGGAGCCCGGCCGCGCAGCACCAGGCCGCCGACGAGGGCGATCGCGGCGAACGGGATCAGCCAGGAGATCTGGCCGCCCATGATGTCGTTGAACATCCGGTACAGACCCGAACTGCCGCCGAAGCTAGCGCCGTTGCCCTGCGAGCCCACCGAGGAACTCGCCCCGAAGATCCGGCCGAAGCCGTTGTAGCCGATGACCAGGTCCCACACGGTGTTGTCGGTGGAGCCGCCGATGTAGGGCCGCGAGGAGGCCGGGATCAGGTCGACGATCACCATCCACCAGGCACTGCTCACGACCAACGCGACCGTGGCGACGGCGAGGTTGCGGATGCGCCTGCCCAACGACAGGTTCGTGGCCCAGAGATAGACGACGAAGAACGCGGGCAGCACCACGTACGCCTGCATCATCTTGGTGTTGAAGGCGAACCCGATCGCGACCGCCGACCAGACCAGGGGCATGAGCCTGCCCGTGCGCACGGCCTTCAGCAGCGCGGCCGCGCCGAGCAGCATCAGGAAGACCAGGATCGGGTCGGGGTTGGTGTCCCGGTTGATGGCGACGGTGATCGGCGTGAGGGTCAGCACGAGGGCGGCGATCGTGCCCGCCACGACCCCGAAGTCCCGCTTCACCAGCCGGTACAGCAGGGCCACCGAGCCGACGCCGACGGCGACCATCGGCAGCATCAACTGCCAGGTGCCGTAGCCGAAGACGCGGGCGGACAGGCCCATCACCCAGAGGGCGAAGGGGGGCTTGTCGACGGTGATGAAGCTGCCGGCGTCGAGGGCGCCGAAGAAGAACGCCTTCCAGCTCTTGGTGCCGGAGTAGACCGCCGCGTCGTAGAAGGTGTTGCCGGTGATCGAGGTGAGGTTCCAGGCGTACAGGGCGGTGGCCAGGAGCAGGATCGCCCACAGCGCCGGGCGGGCCCAGCGCGGGTCCTCGGGGGCGCCCAGGAACAGCCTTCTGGCACGGGAGACCGGCGGGGTGGCGGCCCGGTGCCGGCCGTCCTGGACCGGGGTGGGCGGCGGGGCGAGGGTCGTCATGACGCGTACTCCAAGGGCTCGACGGCGGTGGCTGCCCCGGTGGGCAGGGCCGTGACGTTCTGGGGGACGGTGGTGCGGCGGGGTACGGCGTGGATGCGGGTGCGGCCGGTGACGGTGGCCCGGAACATGCGGGCCATGCCCCTGAGGTCGTCGGCGGCGGTGCGGACGATGTCGACCCGGCTGTCGGGGTCGTCGACCCAGTCGACCGGGACCTCGTGCACGCGCAGCCCGTTGCGCTGGGCGAGCACGAGGAGTTCGGTGTCGAAGAACCAGGCGGTGTCCTCGATGTGCGGGGCGAGGGCGCGGAACACCTCGGTGCGCACGGCCTTGAAGCCGCACTGCGCGTCCGAGAAGCGGGCGCCGAGGCCTGCCTTGAGCAGCAGGTTGTAGGAGCGCGAGATGAACTCCCGCTTCGGGCCGCGCACCACGGCCGACTGCCGGTGCAGCCGGCTGCCGATGGCGAGGTCGCTGTGCCCGGAGAGGAGCGGGGCGACCAGCGGCAGGAAGCCGTCGAGCCCCGTCGACAGATCGACGTCCATGTAGGCGACGACGTCGGCGGTGGACCGGCTCCACACGTGCTTCAGGGCGCGGCCCCGGCCCTTCTGCTCCAGCCGCTGTGCGTGGACGTGCGGCAGGCGCAGGGTCAGGTCGGTCGCCACCGTCCAGGTGGCGTCCGTGCTCGCGTTGTCCGCGATGGTGATGCGGAACGGGAACGGGAAGGAGTCTTCGAGGTATGCGTGGAGACGGCCGATGCTGCCGGCGAGGACGTGTGCCTCGTTGTACACCGGCACCACGATCTCGACCGACCGGCGCCGGACGCCTCCCGCGTTCGTTTCGTTCATGGCCATGACGATCCGGGCCCTGTCTGGGGCGGTCGTGAGGCTTCACTGAGCGAGGAATGAGAATCAGGGAACTCACAGGTGGAGCACAGCGGACCACGGTCAGGTCACAAACTGAAGAGGATCAGTCAGCCGCCAAAGTACTGAAACACTTCCGGTTTAAACTCTGTCCACAACAGCCTGCGCCACGGCGACCGTGGTCGATAACTGGGCACTCTCTGGCAAACCCGAAGGGTATTCGGCGTTTTGATACGGATAGATTCAGTCACCAAGCGGTACCCGGACGGTACGGTCGCCGTCGACCGGCTCTCCCTGGAGATACCGGATCGCTCGATCACCGTCTTCGTCGGTCCTTCGGGCTGCGGCAAGACGACGACCCTTCGGATGATCAACCGGATGGTGGAGCCCAGCGAGGGCCGCATCCTCCTCGACGGCGCCGACATCCACGCCCAGCCGGTCAACACCCTGCGCCGGTCGATGGGTTACGTCATCCAGAACGCCGGTCTCTTCCAGCACCGCACCATCATCGACAACATCGCCACCGTGCCCCGGCTGCTCGGCTGGAGCAAGCAGCGGGCGCGGTCCCGGGCGGCCGAGCTGATGGAGCGGGTCGGTCTCGACTCCGCGCTCGCCAAGCGCTACCCGTACCAGCTCTCCGGCGGCCAGCAGCAGCGCGTCGGTGTGGCCCGGGCGCTCGCCGCCGACCCGCCGGTGCTGCTGATGGACGAGCCGTTCTCCGCCGTCGACCCGGTGGTCCGAAAGGGACTCCAGGACGAACTGCTGCGCATCCAGGACGAGTTGGGCAAGACCATCGTCTTCGTCACCCATGACATCGACGAGGCGATCAAGCTCGGCACGATGGTCGCCGTGATGCGCACCGGCGGCCACCTCGCCCAGTACGCCCCGCCCGCCCAACTGCTGACCGACCCCGCGGACGCCTTCGTCGAGGACTTCCTCGGCGCCGACCGGGGCATCCGGCGGCTCTCCTTCTTCCCGTCCGCGGACCTCGAACTGCAGACCGCCCCGGTCGTCGCGATCGACGCCGACGCCACCCGGCTCGGCGCCCGCGCCACGGCCGACGCCCCCTACCTCCTCGTCACGGACCTGGACGGCAGGCCGCTCGGCTGGGGCGAGCCGCGGGCCCTCACGGCCGGCTCGATCCGCCCGGAGCAACTGATCTCGTACGGACGGCCCTTCATTCCCGGCAGGGACTCGCTGCGCGCCGCGCTCGACGGTTCCGTCCTCTCGCCGACCGGCTGGGCCGTGGCCGTGGACGGCGAGGGACGCGCGGTCGGCGTCGTCTCCCAGCAGGTCATCGGCGCCGCGATCCGCACCGCGCACGCCGAGGGCCGCGACGACGCGAAGGTCGGGGGATGAGCGGCTTCTTCGACATCCCGAGCGACCTCCAGAACACCTACTTCGGGCTGATCGGCCTCCACCTGCGCGAGGCGCTCATCCCGGTCCTGGCCGGTCTGCTGGTGTCCCTGCCCATCGCGCAGCTCTGCGTGCGCTTCCGCTGGCTGTACCCGCCGGTGCTGGGCGTGACCACGATCCTGTACGCCATCCCCTCCCTGGCCTTCTTCGTCGTCCTCATCGACTACACCGGCCAGACCGAGACGACCGTGATGATCCCGCTCGCGGTGTACAGCCTGGTGGTCCTGGTCCCGGCCATCGTGGACGGCGTCCGCTCGGTCCCGGCCGAGACCCTGGCCGCCGCGACCGCGATGGGCCTCGGCCCCGTACGCCGTTACTTCCAGGTCCAGTTGCCGATCGCCGTCCCCGCGATCATCGCGGGCCTGCGCGTCGCCACCGTCTCCAGCATCTCCCTCGTCAGCGTCGGCATGCTGATCGGCAACCAGGGCGCCCTCGGCAACCTGCTCAACGACGCGAACATCTACCACCGCCCCGAACTGGCGGTGAACTCGGTCGTGACCACGGCCGTACTGGCCATCCTGGCCGACGCGGTCCTCGTTCTCGTACGCCGTGTGCTGACGCCCTGGATGCCGAAGGAGAGCACCCGGTGAACGTCCTCAACTACGTCCACGCCTTCTTCAGCGACAGCTCCCACTGGCACGGCTACGACGGCATCCCCACCCGCCTCTGGGAACACATCCAGTACTCCCTGGAGGCGCTGGCCTACGCGGCGGGCATCGGCCTGCCGATCGGCCTGATCACCGGTCACTACGGCCGCGGCGGCAACACCCTCGCCCTGATCGCCACGGCCGGCCGGGCGCTGCCCAGCTTCGGCCTGCTGGTCCTGATGTTCATCTGGCTCGGCTTCGGCATGCTGCCGGTGATGATCCCGCTGGTGATCCTCGCGGTACCGCCGATCCTGGTCACGACGTACGAGGCGATGCGCTCGGTCGACCCGTCCCCGGTGGACGCGGCGCGGGGCATGGGAATGCCGGAGGCACGCGTCCTCTTCCAGGTCGAACTCCCGGTCGCCCTCCCGCTGATCCTCAGCGGCCTGCGCTCGGCGGCCATCCAGATCGTCTCGACGGCGACGATCGCGGCCTACGTCAGCCTGGGCGGCCTCGGCCGCTACATCATCGACGGCCTCTACCAGAAGAACTACGAGAAGGTCGTGGGCGGCGCCACCCTGGTGGCGGCGATGGCTCTGGCGACGCTGGGCATCTTCTGGGCGGTACAGCGACTGACGGTCTCTCCCGGAGTGCGGAGGAGTTAGCCCCGTCAGGGGCAGCGCCCCGTCAGGGGCGCGGGACTGTATCAATGTGCGGCTCCGCCGCGTGGGCGCGATCAGCCCCACGCGGCGGACAGTTCCCCACCCACCGAACTACCCTCCACTACGCGCCAACGCCAGCTCCAGGACAACAAGCAGCGCATCCCGCACAGAACCCCGTTCCCGCGCGTCGAAGACGACCAGCGGAGTCCCTTCAGCAACGTCCAGTGCCCAGCGCACCTCGTCCAAGGTGTGTTCGACGCGGCCATCAAACGCGTTGATCGCGACGGCGAACGGAATCCCCTTGTGCTCGAAGTAGTCGACCGCGGCATAGCAGTCGTCCAGGCGACGCGTGTCAACGATGACCAGCCCGCCGAGCGCCCCTTCGACGATGTCGTCCCACATGAAGCCGAACCGTTCCTGCCCGGGCGTGCCGAACAGGTACAGCTTCAGGGTCGGGTCGATGGTGATGCAGCCGAAGTCCATCGCCACGGTCGTGGTGGTCTTGCGCGGGGTGAGCGAGAGGTCGTCCACACCCGCCGCGACCTCGGTGATCGACGCCTCGGTGGTCAGTGGCTCGATCTCCGAGATCGAGCCGACGGCAGTGGTCTTGCCCACGCCGAAACCGCCCGCGATGACCATCTTCACCGGCAGCGGCGGCCGTACGGCCGTACGCCCGGTGCCCCGGGTCAGCGAGTCAGTCGGTGTCACGGAGTACCCCTCGGGAGTCGGGGATGGCCCGCAGGCCATCGATAACCCTGCGCAGGACGGACGAGTCGTGGGTGGCCTCGAAGTCGGGCACGTGGACCGTCAGCTGCCCGGCCTCGCGCAGGTCTTCGGCCAGCACCCGGACCACGTTCAGGTGCAGCCGCAGCCGGGCCGCCAGTTCCGCGAGCGACTGCGGAATCCGGCACGCGGCGACGATGTCGTGCTGCTCGAAGGAGAGCCGGTCGAGCACCGCGAGCCCGGCGACGGTGGCCACCACCTGGGTCTCGACGGGCATCGCCGGTCCGGAGGCGCTGTCCGCCACCCGGCCGGCGGTGACCAGGAACGGCCGTACGGCGGGGGCGGGGCCGACCGGGTCCGGGCCCGGAGGCGGGTCCGCCATGGCTGTGTCTTCCTCTCTCGGCCTTCTCGGCAACTCGACCGGCGGTGCCGGTCAGCGCGTCTGTGGGACGCCGACGCTGTTCTTCAGCTCCAGGACGAGCTGCGGACTGAGCGCCGAACCCGCGCGGTTGGCGAACAGCGTCATCTCGTAGGCGATGTTGCCGAGCTTGGCCTCCTTGTCGGCAACCACGCCGAGCACGGCGCCGCTGCCGATCGCGGAGACGATGACATGGCCGCCCTCCAGGTCGATGATGACCTTGTTGAGGCCGCCCAGGCCGTAGTTGCCGGACGCACCGGCGGCCAGGCTGGTGATGCCGGAGACGATCGCGGCCAGTCGCTCGGAATGCGCGCGCTCGCGCAGTTCCGAGACCGCGATCAGCAGACCGTCGGAGGACACGGCGATCGCGTCGACCACGCCTGCGGTCTCGGTGGCGAAGCGGTTCAGCAGCCAGGTGAAGTCGGCTGCGGCCGCCTGCAGGTCGGTCGGCGTGACGCCGCCCGTCGGGGTGTCACCTGTCGACGTGCTCACTGCTCGGCTCCTTCCGGAAGGTGGTTCTGGTCCTGCGGGGGGTGCGTGGGGTCGATGCGCGGCAGAGGCCGCTCGTGGCTTCCGGTGTCGCTCTCGCGCCGGGCGCGCTCCACCGCCGCCTCGAACTCGTCCAGCGCGTCCCGCTCGGCCTCGGCGTCGCGGGTGCGCGGCGCCTGGGCGAGGCTCTGGGCGGCGCCGACGGTGGTGCGGAGGGTCGCGCCGCGTACCCGGCGGCGCAGCGGGCGGGGCCCGCCGGCGTCGTCGGAGTCGTCGGCCGGAGGTTCGCCGGAGCGCGCGGCCGGGATCAGCGGGGCCTGCGGCTCGGCGGGCTCGGCGGCCGGTTCGCGGCGCGGCTGCCGGCGGGGGAGCGGGTTCTCCGGCTCGGCCCAGGACGGCACGGTGACGGCGGCGGTCGGGCCGGTCACCTCGGCCGACGCCACCGGTGCCGCCGGTTTCGTCAGCGCGGCCGGTGCCGTCGGTGCCGTCAGCTCAGCCGGCTGTGTCGGCTGCTTCGGTTCAGCGGCGAACGGGGTGCCGGAGGTGTCCGCCACCGCGCTCATCGTCAGCAACAGCCGGGAGGGCAGGGTCACTTCGGCGGTGACGCCACCGCCCGGGGTCCGGGTCAGCTCGACGCCGATCTCCCAGCGCCGGGCCAGCGCACCCACCACGAAGAGGCCGAGCACCTTGGTCGGCACCAGGTCGAGCCGCTCACGGCGGATCAGCCGCATGTTCTCCTCGGCCAGCCGCTCGGCGCTCATGCCGAGGCCGTGGTCGGTGACAACGATGTGCGCGCCCGCGTCGCTGGAGCGGACGGTCACCTCGACGGGGCTGCCCGCCGGCGAGAACGACACCGCGTTCTCCAGGAGTTCGGCCACCATCAGCGTGAGGTCGCCGATGATGTCCGGCTCGATCATGGCGTCCGTGCCGGCGTACAGCCGTACCCGCTGGTAGCCCTCGATCTGGCCGAGCGCGGCCCGGACGACGTTGGACACCGGGGTCGGGCCCGCGGCCAGCACCGTCTCCCGGATGCCGGCCAGCAGCATCAGGCTGTCGGCGTTGCGGCGCAGGCGGACGGCGATGTGGTCGATGGAGTAGAGGCGTTCGAGCAGGGCCGGGTCGGTCTCGGCACGCTCCACCGCGTCGATGAAGGCGAGCTGGCGGGTGGTCAGGTTGCTGACGCGGCGGCCGACGTTGCCGAACATCTCGGCGGTGTTGCGGCGGCTGAGCACCTGGCGTTCGAGCAGGGCCGCGGCCGTGGTCTGCACCTGGTTGAAGGCCTCGGCCAGGTCGCCGATCTCGTCGCGTGCGGTGACCGGCATGTCCCGCAGCCGGGGCGGACCGGAGTCCTCGGCGTCGTCGTCGGCGACGCGGGCGAGTTCACGGCCCGCGACCTCGGCGACCTCGTGCGCGACCCCGGTCAGGGCCTGCACCGGGCGGATCACCGAGCGGCGGACCAGCGCCGCGAGGGTGATCCAGAGGATGAAGCCGAGCAGCGCGCCGTTCAGCAGGTAGATCGCGTGCCACTTGGCCGACTCGGCGGCGGCGTCGGCCCGGTCGGCGATCTGGCCGATGAGCGAGGTGGTGATCGTCAGCCGGGCGGTGGCCTGCTGGAGGTAGGCCGGGTAGTCGGAGAGCGCGTCCTTGACGGCCTGCCGGATCTGCTCCTGGTTCCCGGACTCCAGCTGCGCCGGGTCGATCTGCAGCTCGGCGAAGGACTGGGCGATGGTGGTCTGGGCCTTGGTGTGCTCGACGTCGGCCAGCTGCCGGGCCTGTCCCTCGGTGGCGAACCGGGTGAAGCGGTCGGCCTGGTGCTGGTAGAGGTCGTAGGCGCCGACCGCGTTGGTGAACTCGATCAGGGCGTTGGTGTCCCCGGTGGTCGCCGCGAGCACGTTGGTCTCGAAGGCGCCGTGGGCGGCGTCCGCACGCAGCAGCGAGTCCAGCAGGTTGCCGGTGAAGGTGGAGGCGAGGTTGGCGTCACGGTCCAGACCGAGCCCGTCGATCAGGTCGTTGGACGCGTTGGTGTAGGCCGGGTCGATGTTGTCGGCGGGCAGATAGGACTGCTCGACGGAGTCCCGCAGGCTGGACAGGCCCTCGACCTGCCGCAGTGCGTCCGCCTCGGTGTCCGGCAGCCGGTCGCCGAAGGCGTCGCGGACCTTCGCGACCTGGGAGTTCACCGACTCCTGGGCCGCGCGATAGGCGGCCGCCGAGGGGGTGGAGTAGCCGGACTCGTAGCGCGCGGAGAGCAGGATCGCCTGCTGGTGCTCCGCCTCGACCTTGTCCACCAGGCGTGCCACCTGCGTGCTGTCCCGGACGGTCTGCGCCGCGTCCTCCGCGCTGGTGGACTGCTCCACCAGGTCGGTGAAGACGTAGGCCAGCAGTACGGCGATGACGGCGAGCGGTACACCGACCAGCAGGTTGAGCTTGCGCCGGAAGGGCCAACGGTCGGCGAAACCCCTGATCCCGCCCCGCGCCTGGGCGGGCAGGACGGGCGCGTCCACCTGGTTCGTGGACACCGGGCCTCCTTCATGAGGGTGTCTGGTCTGGGGGGCGTCTTCACCCCGAGCTGCTGCGGAACGACACCGAGTAGCGGGCCCCGTGCACCGCTGTGACCGATATCAACTGCCGTGAGACTACAGCGTTCTTGAAGCACCATTCCGCTTGCTGTTTATCAAGAATCCGTTACAAAGAGACCGCTCTCCGTCCACAACTGGCCACGGATCGAAGCCAATCGGTGACCCGGAGACACTTGACTGACCGAGAACCGGCTGGATTGGATCGTCGGGAGTGGTTCGCAACAGCCCCGTGGCGCGCAACAGGCCTCGCGTGGTTCGCAACACCCCCACCCTTCCCACAGCTCCCGGAACGGCAACCGTGACTTCCAACACCCTTCCCAGCAGGTCAATCCGGACATACCGAGGCGTGGCGGCGGTCGCGCTCGCCGCGACGACGGCCCTGCTGGCGGGCTGTTCCTCTTCCGACGACAGCAAGTCCGACCCGCTGTCGGACAGCAAGGCGAGCGGGGACACCGTTGTCGTCGGCTCCAACAACTTCGCCGAGAGCATCCTGATCGCCGACATCTACGGCGAAGCACTCAAGGCCAAGGGCGTCAAGGTCACTTACAAGTCGAACATCGGCAGCCGCGAGACCACCTACGGTCTGCTCAAGAACGGTTCGATCTCGGTCCTGCCCGAGTACAACGGCGCCCTGCTCGCCTACCTCGACCCCAAGGCGGCCCCGAAGACCGTCGAGGAGACCACCTCGGCGATCGAGGCGAAGCTGGACTCCAAGCTGACGCTGCTCGACCCGGCGGACGCGCAGGACAAGGACACGGTGACGCTCAACGCGGCCACGGCCGCCAAGTACAACCTCACCGAGAAGTCCTCCATAGCCGACCTCAAGAGCATCGCCAAGGACCTGGTCATCGGCGCCTCGCCGGAGTTCCAGACCCGCCAGCAGGGCCTGGTCGGCCTGAAGTCGGTGTACGGCCTGGAGTTCAAGTCCTTCAAGGCCCTGGACGCGGGCGGCCCGCTCACCCAGGCCGCGCTGAAGAAGAACGCGGTGCAGGCCGGCGACATCTTCAGCACGGACCCGACCATCACCAAGGAGAAGTTCGTCGTCCTCCAGGACCCGGAGAACCTCTTCGGCTTCGAGAACGTCCAGCCCCTGGTCTACAAGAGCGCCCTGAACCAGACGGCCACCGACGCCCTCAACGCGGTCTCCGCCAAGCTCGACACCGCGGCCCTGCTGGACCTGGACACCCAGGTGCAGTCGGACAACAAGGACCCGCTGGACGTCGCCCAGGCCTGGCTGAAGAAGGTCGGCCTCACCAGCTGACCCGTGTCCGACCTGCCACGGATCCTCCCTGGACCTTCCTTGGACCGTGTCATGCTCGACGGCAACGGCCTCGGCCTGACCGGACTCGTCCGGCTCGCCGACGCCGTTGCCGGCCCCGTCGTACCGCCCGGGGCGCTCCACCGGGTCCGCCGGGCCCACGAGAGCGCCGGCCGGCTCGCCGCACAGGGGCAGTGGTACGGCCGCGGCACCGGCGTGGGCGCCCACCGCTCCGTCGCCGTCGACCCCTCCGACGCGGCCGGCCACGCCCTGCGCCTGCTGCGCAGCCATGCCGGCGGCGCCGGCCCGGTGCTGCCGGCCCGTCAGGCCCGCGCGCTGATGGCCGTCCGGGCCAACCAGCTGCTGGCCGCCGGCTCCGGCATCCACCCCTCCTTCGTCACGGCACTGACCGAGGCCCTGCGCCTCGGCGTGCACCCCGTGATCAACGAGTACGGCGGTGTGGGCACCGGCGACCTGACGGCCCTGGCCCAGACCGGCCTCACCCTGATCGGCGAACGGCCCTGGCTCACGGCGTCCCCCGACGCCGAACTGCCCGCCCCGGTCGCCCTCCGCCCCGGCGACTCGCTCGCCCTCCTGAGCAGCAACGCCCTCGCCGTGGGCCGGGCCGCCCTGGCCTGCCACGACCTGGAGGAGGCGGCCAGCTTCGCGGGCCAGGCGGCGAAACAGGCCGAACGGGCGGCGGAGGCGTACCGGGTGGTACTGGCCTGCGAACTGGTGGCCGCGGTACGGGCGTTACGGCTGGGCCCGGTGGAGCCGTCGGCGCCCGCCTTCAGGGTGGCGGCGGCAGCCCTGCCGGCAGACATGGAGGACCGTGCGCTGACGGGGGACGTGACGACGGCGATGGAACTGCTGCCGCAACTGGCTGACTTGTGAGAGAGCGAAGCCGTCCTACCTAGGGGCGCGGGGAACTGCGCGACAAACCCCCACACACCCGCGGCCGAAACTCGACACGTGTGATTCCGTCACGAACACCGGGCTCGATGGAGGAAAACCTTCTCTTCCCCTCCAGAACCGTCGGCCCTCGCACGGCGATCCGCACGCTGCCCCCATGAAAACCACATCCACACCCGCCCCCACCACCCCGGCCCCCCACCCCTGGCGCTGGCCCGCCCTCACCGCCCTCCTCCTCGCCGAGGCGATGAACCTCCTGGACGCCACGATCGTCCAGGTAGCCGCCCCCGCCGTGCACGCCGGCCTCGGCGGCTCCGTCTCCGACGTCCAGTGGTTCAGCACGGCGTACACCCTGCCGTTCGCGGTCCTGCTGATCACCGGTGGACGGCTCGGCGACATCGCGGGCCGCCGCCGGCTCTTCGTCCTCGGTGTCACGCTCTTCACCGCGGCCTCCGTCGCCTGCGCACTCGCACCGACGGCGGGCCTGCTGATCGCCTTCCGCGCGGTGCAGGGCGCGGCAGCGGCCGTGATCATTCCGCAGACCATCGGACTCATCAAGGCGATGTTCGAGGGCGACGAGCTGTCCCGGGCGCTGGGCAGCATCGGTCCGGTGATGGGCCTCGCGGCCGTCTGCGGGCCGGTCCTCGGCGGTGTCCTCACCCACGCCGACCTGTTCGGCTCCTCCTGGCGGGCCGCCTTCCTGGTGAACGTCCCCGTGGCCCTGGTCGTCCTCGCCCTGTCCCCGAAACTCCTGGAGAACCGTGCCCCGCACCGCCCCGCCCTCGACGGGCCCGGCACGGCACTCGCGGCGACCGGAACGGGCCTGCTGGTCTATCCCCTGATCGGCACGAACCTCACCGAACTCCCGCCGCACGACTGGGCGTTGCTCGCGCTGGGCCTGCTGGCCCTGGCCGCCTTCGCCCTGCACCAGCGCCGCACGACCACGCCCCTCCTGGAACCGGGCCTCTTCACCCACCGGGGCTTCCTGCCCGCCCTCGCCACCTCGACGACGTTCTTCGCGGTGACCAACGGCCTGCTGACCGTGGTGGTCCTCCAGCTCCAACTGCAGGCGGGCCAGGGCGTACTGGCGGCAGGCCTGAGCCTCACGCCGTGGTCGGTCGGCCTGGCGGTGTCGTCCTGGCTGTCGGGGCGCCGCGGTGCCCGGCGCCGCATGATGCCGTACGGCCTGGCCCTCGTGCTCCTGGGCCTGACGGCCGCCGCGGCCGTATACGCCACCACCGCTACTGTTACCGCTACGGCCACCGCCCCGGCCCCCTACCCTTGGCCGCTCCTGCCCGCGCTGGCCCTGGTCGGCCTGGGCGCGGGCCTGTTCACCCCGGCCTTCTTCACGCTGGCCCTGCGACCGCTGCGCCCCCAGGAAGTCGGCTCAGCGGCGGGTGCGCTGAACGCCGTACAGCAACTGGGGGCGACGCTGGGAGTGGCGGTCCTGGGCAGTGCCTATCTGGACGGCTCGGCTGTGGCCGCCTGCGCCGTGGCCGTGGCCCTCACGCTCCTCTGCTGGGCCGCGAGCCGGCGGATGTGAGCCGCTCGCGGCCGGTGGGCGCCGGTCAGAGGTCGAACTCGTGCGGCGGCAGGTCGAGGGTGTAGCACGCCTCGCGGACCACGGCCTGCTCGGTCTTGTCGAAGTCGCCGTCGGCGCCGCCGATCACGATGCCGATCTGGATGACGGCACGCGCCTCGGCCGGCTTCTTCTTCGCCTTGGCGACCTCCTGGAGCACGCTCACCTTGCCGAAGGCGAAGTCGGCGGTCAGTTTGTCGAGATTCTCCTCGAAGCGGCGGCGCAGGTCGTCCGCCGGGAAGTTCTGCAACACCTCGTTGGTCGAGATGAGCTGGGCGACCCGCTGCCGCTCGGCCGGGTCGATGGTGCCGTCGGCAGCGGCCACGAGCGCGCACATCGCCATGCTCGCGTCGCGGAACGCACCGCTCTTCAGGTCGTTCTTCTTCGCCACGAGCTGGGTCTGCATCTGCGTCGCGGAATCCTTGATGCGGTCCCACAGGGCCATGCGCACTCACTCCTCGGTCGGTAAGAGACCTTCTTGCCAAGAAATTACTTCTACAACACCGTAGAAACTTGCGCGGCGGCCGATAAGTTCCCGCGTCCTAAACTGTCCCTCCGGCCTGCGACGGGTCGCTTCGACCCGGTGGACAGGACCCGGTGGACAGAACGCGCTGGACAGGAGGACCACGACGGTGGCGACGGTGCCCGGCAGCGGCGACGAGGACCCCACCGCGGACGTGCTCGCGGAGGCGGCCGCGGCCTTCGGGCTGCTCGCCTCGCCCGCCCGGCTGCACATCCTCTGGGCGCTGGCCCAGGGCGAGAGCGATGTCACGGGCCTCGCCGAGCGGGTCGGCGGCGCGCTGCCCGCCGTCAGCCAGCACCTCACCAAGCTGAAGCTCGCCGGCCTCGTCCGCTCCCGCCGGGAGGGCCGCCGCCAGGTGTACCTGGTCGACGACCCCGACGTCGTCGACGTCGTACGCCTGCTCGTCGGCCGCCTCACCGCCCGCACCACCGGCGCCGAACTCCCCGCCCCCCGGCGGCTCCGTGGTCTCTGAGGGCGAGGCCGCCACCTCGCTGCAGGTGCTGCGCCGACTGGACACGGGACCGCGCGGGCTGACCGAGGCCGAGGCCGCGGCCCGGCTCGCCGGCCTCGGCGAGAACACCCCGCCCCGCCCGCACACCGACTCCTGGCCGCTGCGCTGCGCCCGTGCCCTGCGCGACCCCTTCACCGCCGTCCTCCTCACCCTCGGCCTGGTCTCCGCGCTGGTCGCCTCCTGGGGTACGGCCGTGGTGATCCTCGCCCTGG
Source organism: Streptomyces sp. NPDC058464 (assembly GCF_042721035.1). Taxonomy (NCBI): domain Bacteria; kingdom Bacillati; phylum Actinomycetota; class Actinomycetes; order Kitasatosporales; family Streptomycetaceae; genus Streptomyces; species Streptomyces sp. NPDC058464. Next base: position 129,854 of record NZ_JBHXMA010000025.1, on the reverse strand, counting down.
TCGCGGTCAGCTGCGGACTGCGGGCCGCCGGCGAACACCGTGCCGACCGCTCGATGGCCGCCCTGCGCGCACTCGTCGCCGGCACCGCCACCGTGCTGCGCCGCTCCGGCGCCGACACCGAGCCGCGGGCGCGGGAGGTCCCGGTCGCCGAACTGGTGCCGGGGGACGTCGTCCGGCTCGGCCCGGGCGACCTGGTCCCGGCCGACGTACGGCTGCTGCGCTCCCGCGGGCTGACCGTGCACCAGGCCGTGCTCACCGGCGAGTCGGCGCCCGTCGCCAAGGCCGCCGTCGACGTCCCCGCCGTTTCCGGTGCTGCGGCCGATGCGGTCGCCGCGGGGCCCCTCCAGGAGCCGTACCTCTGTTTCCAGGGGAGCGGGGTCGCCTCGGGCAGTGCCACGGCGGTGGTCGTGGCGACGGGGGCGCGGACCCGGTTCGCCGTCGCGCAGGGCGGAGCCGCGCCGCGCGGGGCGAGCGCCTTCGACCGGTCCGTGCACGGCATCTCCTGGGTGCTCGTCCGGTTCATGCTGCTGACCCCGCCGCTGGTCCTCATGGCCAACGCCGCCCTGCGCGGCCGTGGACTGGAGACACTGCCCTTCGCGGTCGCGGTCGCCGTCGGACTCACCCCCGAGATGCTCCCGGTGATCGTCACCACCTGCCTGGCCCGGGGCGCGGCACTGCTGGCCCGCGCCCACCGGGTCGTCGTACGACGGCTGCCCGCGCTGCACGACCTGGGCGCGGTCGACGTGCTCTGCCTCGACAAGACCGGCACGCTCACCCAGGACCGGCCCGTCGTCGAACGCACCCTCGGCCCCGACGGCGACGACGACCCCGAGGTGCTGCGCTGGGCGGCCGTCGGCGCCTGGTGGACCCTGCAGCTCGCCGAACTGCCCGCCCCCGACGCCCTCGACGAGGCCCTGCTCACGGCGGCCGGACCGGTGGGGGAGGAGTACGACGGCATCGGCGCCGTCCCCTTCGCCCCCGAGGGGCGCACCGCCACCGCCGTCGTCGCCGGCACCCTCGGCACCCATGTCCTCGTCACCAAGGGCGCCGCCGAGGACGTACTGCACCGCTGCGCCCTCGACCCCGCCGAACGCGAGCGCCTCCTCGGCCTCGCCGCCCGCGAGGCCGGCGCCGGGCTGCGCGTCCTGGCCGTGGCCACCGCCCGGGTGCCGGCCCGCACCCGGCCCTACACGGCCGCCGACGAACACGGCCTCGCCTTCCGCGGCCTGGTCACCTTCCGCGACGCCCTCGCCCCCGGGGCCGCCGAGGCCCTGCGCGGCCTCGCCGACCTCGGCATCACGATCCGGATCCTGACCGGCGACCATCCGGCCACCGCCGCGCGGGCCTGCCGGGACCTGGGGCTGGGAGCGGTCGAGGTGGGGGTGGCGGCGGACGTACCGTGTCCGGCGGAGAGTTCCGGGTCGATCGCCGGGTCGATCGCCGGGCCGACCGTCGGGCCGTCCGCCGGGTCGTCCGCCGGGTCGAACGCCGGACCGACCGTCGGGCCGTCCGCCGGGCCGACCGTCGGGTGGATCGCCGGACCGACCGCCGGACCCGTCGTCGTCGCCCGCTGCACCCCCGCGGACAAGGCGCGGATCGTGGCCGGACTGCGCGCCGCCGGGCACACCGTCGGGTTCCTCGGGGACGGGGTCAACGACGTCCCCGCCCTGCGCGCGGCCGACGTCGGGATCGCGCCCCGCACCGCCGTGGACCTCGCCCGCGAGACCGCCGACGTGGTCCTCGCCGAGAAGGACCTCGGCGCCGTCGGGCACGCCGTCACCGCCGGCCGGCGCAGCAGCGCCAACATCGCCTCCTACCTCCGGGTCACGCTCTCCTCCAACCTCGGCAACGTCATCGCGATGCTCTCCGCCGGCCTGCTCCTCCCCTTCCTGCCGATGCTCCCGGTCCAGGTGCTCGCCCAGAACCTCTGCTTCGACGCCGCCCAGCTCGCCTTCGCGTACGACCGCCCCGCGCCCGCGGCACTGCGCCGCCCGACCGTGCTGCGGCCCCGGGCCTTCCTGCGGTTCATCACCGGCTTCGGCGTGCTCAACGCGATCGCCGACCTCGCCACCTTCGGCGTCCTCGCGCTCGCCCTGCGCGGCCCCGACGCCCTCGACGACCAGGCCGTCTTCCACTCCGCCTGGTTCACCGAGAACCTGCTCACCCAGGCCCTGGTGATGCTCCTGCTGCGTGGCGGCTCCCGCCGCGGGCCCGTCGGCCGGGCCGCCGCCGCTCTCGCCGCCGTCGGTCTGCTGCTCCCGCCGGGACCCCTGGGCGGGGCCCTGGGCATGACCGGGCTGCCGCCCGCCTACCACGTACTCCTCGCCGCCGTCCTCGGGCTGTACGCGCTGGCACTGCGGGCCGTGCGGGCACGCCACCACCGGCGTTAGCGATCCCGGGGCCGGGTCCGGGGGGCGTTGCCCACCCCGGGTTGTACAGTTGCGCAATGTAGCAATCGTCGTTGCCCGGCCGAGGCCCGTGAAGCACCCTCCGCCGGCACGAAAGAACGTGAGAAAGGGAGGGGGCGGTCATGCTCCGCAACGGACTGGAACCCTGGCACCTGCTGATCGTCGCGATCGTCTTCATCGTGCTCTTCGGTTCCCGGAAGCTGCCCGACACCGCCCGGGCCCTGGGCAAGTCGATGCGCATCCTGAAGAGCGAGGCGAAGGCCATGAAGTCCGACGACACCGCCGCGGCGGCGCCGGTGGAGCCGACCTCGGTCCAGATGGCGGCCGAGCCGGCCGCGGCCCCCGCGCAGCCGGAGCCGAAGACGGTCGCCGAGCCGACCGCCACCACGAGCTGACGCCCTCTGGTCCCGTACGCCGCGGGTCTCTGAACTCGTAGGGCGTGACCGGTCCGGGGCGTCCCGGACCGGTGGCGTCGGAGGGATGCTCCCGCTCCCCGGGGCGGCGGTCCGAGCGCCGTGTCGTGAGACGTACAGAGAAAGGCCGTTGCCGTGTCAGCCGCAGATGTCCTGACCCCCGTTCTCGGCCTGCCTCCGCGACGGGCTGCCGGTACCTTCGACGCTCTGGAGGGGGAATGGGGGATGACGTTTCCCGAGGAGTACGTGGACTTCGGCCGTGCCTACGGGGACGCGACGATCTCGGACTTCCTCTTCGTCTGCGGTCCCCGGACGCTCCAGTCGTACGCCGCGATGATGGGGCCGAGAATGGAGCGCAACCCCTTCGTGCCGGGGGAGGTGCTCCCCACGAAGGGCGGCATGCTGCTGTGGGGGAACACCGTCGAGGGCGACCAGTTGTTCCTGGTCGACCAGGGGGGCCGGTGGACCGTCGCGGCCTTCCGGCGTAACTGGGCGGACTGGTACGAGTCGGATCTGACGCTGCTGGAATGGCTGCGCCAGGCACTCACCGGACGGATCGCGGTGGACTGGTTGCCGGCCTGGCCGGAGCGACACACCCTCGTGCCGACAGGACGATGACCGGCTCGACGGGGCGGCGGACGATTCCGACGGCGTCGCGGAGGCCGTCGTTCCCAGACGGACGTCACTACGTCCGGCCTCCGTTGCCGTCGGCTCACCCGCGGCTCCTGGTCCGGCAGCCGGCCGAAGATCATGCAGCTGCCGACGGCCCCGACGGTGAGGCCGACGAATGGGACAAGACCCGCGTCATTGGCGACCAGTTCAACGGGGCGCCGAAGGCCGAGAACCTCTTCACCGGATTCGACCGCATGAACAAGAGCGGCATGCGGCGGTGCGAGAAGAAGACGGAGACGTAACTCATGCAGGGAAACGGGGTGCAGTATTCCGTGACCCTGGAGTACTCCGACGACACGGATCCCATGCCCACCGGAATACACATGACAGCCACCACCAAGGCTGGACCGTTGTCCGACGTGGCAGTGGAGAACAACTCGACCCGGCAGGACACATGCTGAACCTTTCGGACCTCGAACGCACGATGCCCGGGCTGCGGGCGGTGCGTCCGGCCGTGGCCCGCCGGGTCGACTGGCCCGCCCTGGAGCGCTCACTGGGGGTCGGTCTGCCGGCGGACTTCAAGGAGTTCGCCGAGGCCTACCCGCCTGTCGAGATCGACGAGTTCCTCCGGATCTGGAGTCCGGCGCCCGGACGGGAGGAGGAGTACGTCGAAGGGGTGCGCTACGGCCTCGACATCCTGGGGGACCTGAGGGAGTCCGGCGACATCGAGGACTACACGCCCTATCCGGAGCCGGGAGGACTGCTGCCGTGGGGCGAGTCGCTGGAAGGCGACGTCTTCTACTGGCGTACGGCCGGCCGGGATCCGCGGCAGTGGCCGGTGGTCGCCGGCGGGCGCAACGGCGCCTGGTGGGAGTGCGCGGGCGGCATGCTCGCGTTCCTGGTCGGTGTGGTCGACGGGACGGCGGAGAGAGCCGAGCTGCCGGACGGCGTACTCGGACCGGCCGCGTCCGTGGTCCCGCTCGGCCCGTGAGGCGGGTCGGCCTCGACCCACGCCGTCCTGCCCTCGGAAAAGAGGCCTCCGCACCCTCTGCGCCGACCGGCGGAGCGGGTGCGGAGGCCGTCGTTCACACGTTCACTGCGCCTGGACGATGTCCGTTGCCCGCGCCTGCTTCTTGCGTTGCCGTCGGCTCACCCGCGGCTCCTGGTCCGGCAGCCAGCCGAAGATCATGCAGCTGCCGACGGCCCCGAGGGCGAGGCCGACGAAGAAGCCGCCCAGGTTGGAGGTGACCCAGGTGCCCAGTGAGCAGAGGATGCCGAGGATGGAGTAGAAGAGGCGCTGCGAAGGGCTGAAGAGGGTCAGCAGGCCGCACAGCACCATGACCACCGGCAGCAGATAGCCCACCAGGCCCTGCATGCCGATGTGTATGACGACCTTCAGCGAGGCCTTCTCGGTGAGCAGGATCCACGTGCCGCCCAGGGTCAGCAGCAGCCCGCCCACGAACGGCCGACGGGCCCGCCAACCGCGGAAGGCGGGCCGCCACCCCTCATGTGGAGTGTCTGTGCCGGACATCAGCAACCCGAGCTGCTGAAGCTGAGTTTCAGGCCGGGAAGCTTGAACACCCCGGCGGTCGTCGCATAGTTGGTCTGCCGCAGGCTGTCGATGTGCACGGTGTCGGCCTGCTGGCTGAAGACGCCGATAGGACCCTTGACCCCGGCCTTGGTGAGGGTGCTCGCGTCGTTGCCGATCTCGATGTTGTTGAAGGACGCGTCGCCCGACAGCTCGGTCGAGTCGGTGGTCAGGTCGGTCGCCTGCACCTTCGACGAGCCGCTGCCCGCCTTGATGAGCAGGTTGGTACCGCCGAGGTCGACGCTCTGGCACAGGCTGTCCAGGGTCGCGTTCTTGATCGCGGAGGTGACGACCAGCACCTGGCCGCCGGTGTCACCGGCGTTCGGGCTGCCGTCGGCCATGCTGTCGAGCGCGCCGAACTGCTCGAAGCCGGTGCCGTCCAGCGACTTGGCGGTGACCGTGAAGGGCATGCCGGAGATGGAGAACGACACCCCCAGCGCTCCCTGGGCGGTCAGGACCGCGAGGCCGGCGAGGCCCAGGGTGGCCGGCACGGCCATCACGGCGGCCCGGCGTGCCCGGACCCGTCCGCGTCTCGGTGCCCCTCCGGTCTCCCCGGTGGTGTCTGGTGTTGCGGAAAGAGAACCGCTTCCCGGGTTCTCAGGCGTGTTGTCGGCGGACGGAACGTCCGGGGACTCGGCCATGTCTGCTCCCATGCATTAGTCACGCGGGTTGGGCTTCAGTGGCACGTTGTCCTGGCGCGGACAGCGGCTGCCGCGCACGCCTCCTCGCAACTCCCGGCGGGTGCAAGGGCTTTCTCGTTACGCAGCAGTAGCCAAGCCGCAAGTTACCGGCGGTTACTTTTCAGGGTCAAGACAGTTGTGAAAAAAGGGTGTTGAATTCGCGTCAATTATGTTCCGACCATGCACTCCCTTGATCAATTGCTCAACTCCCTTGATTGGCCTTGACGTTGACGGGTGATCAGGTCTACAACTCTCCCTGGTTTGTTTCGGATCCGTGGCGCCGGATCCGCCGAGCGGCATCGACCGCTTCCCGGCCTCTTCGATCACCGCTCCGCTCGCGGCGTCGGCACGGTCGCTTCCCCCCAGGGACCGTGCCCGAACGCCCTTGACCGGCCCGGTCGGAGGCCTAACCCCCCCAGGCTTTCGGCCGGTGTCCGGCCTGACCGCCGTGGGGGGGCCCGCCCCGACCGGGTATGGGGGTCCGGCCCGCCACCGCCCGCGCGGGCACCCCCCCCCCCCCCCCCCCCCCCCCCCCCCCCCCCCCCCCCAGGAAGGGCACCCCCCCGGC
>NZ_JBHXMA010000025.1:0-123575 GCF_042721035.1 Streptomyces sp. NPDC058464 | reverse complement strand
CCCGAGTTGGCGGGCGGGGGGGTCCCCCACCCCCCCGCTGGGTGTGGGGGGGGGGGGGGGCGGGGGGGGGTGGCGGCGCTTCATGGTTGTGTTGCGGGCGGCCGGCCCCCCCCCCGGCCGGCGCTGCATCCGCGCCCCCAGACCCCCCACCTCACGCAAGTCCCCCAAGGAAAGAGGCAACCCGCATGCGTACGCGATCCCTTCTCGCCCTCGCCGGTACCGTCGTCGCCCTCTCGGTCGCGGCCACCGTTCCCGCCTCCGCCGACGGCGCAGTGCTCACCACCGGCAGCGCCGGCGGCACCGCCGTCGCGGTCGGCGACACCCTCACCGCGTCGCTGGCCAGCGGCACCACCGCCACCCTCTACTCCAGCTCGACCAGCACCAGCGGCATCACCTGCGCGGCCTCGACCTTCACCGCGACGGTCACCGACAACCCGGCCGCCTCCGGTACCGCCGTCGAGTCGGCCACCGCGCAGACCTTCAGCAGCTGCACCAGCAACGTGGTCGGCGTGACCGGCGTCTCCAGCATCACGGTCGACAACCTGCCGTACACCACCGCGGTCAACTCGGACGGTACCGTCGCGGTCACCTCGGCGAGCGGCGCGAACATCCAGACCACGGTCAAGCTGACCACCCTGCTGGGCAGCATCACCTGCGTCTACCAGGCCGCCAGCCTGTCCGGCACGAGCTCCAACACCGACAACAGCCTCGCCTTCAGCAACCAGGCGTTCGCGAAGTCGTCCGGCTCGATCCTCTGCCCCTCCGCCGGCTACTTCACCGCCAAGTACGCCCCGGTCAGCGACAACGGCGCCGCCGTCTTCGTCAACTGACCTTGTTACAAAGGCCGTTAGCGTCGACGCAGACGCAACGCCAGGGCGGCGCCGCCGGTGAGTACCAGCACCGCGGCGGCGCCGCCCGCCACCAGTGGCGCCGACGGGCCCGAACCGGGGTCCGTGTCGGAGGCCACGGGAGTGCTGTCGGCGGCGGTGGTTCCGGTCGTTGGGGAGGCCGGGGTCGCGGCCGCCGTCTGCTGTGCCCGGGCGGCAGCGCTCTTCGAGGCGCTGGGAACGGGCGTCGCGCTCGGCTGCGGTTTGGCGCTCGCCGTCGCCCCGCGGCCCTTCGCCGCGGCGTTCCCCCCTGCTTCGTCCGCGCCCTTGTCCGCGGCCTTCTTCGCCGTGAACACCACGTCGGAGCACGAGTAGTAGGTGTCCGGCGTGCTGCTGGTCTGCCAGACGGTGTACAGCACCTGACGGCCCGTCCGGTCGGCGGGCAGCGTCGCGCTGAAGTGGTACGCCCCGTTCGTCAGCGGCGGGTCCTTGACCTCCGCGAAGGGCTGCGCGGCCAGCTCGGACCAGGTCAGCGGCTTCGCCGGGTCGTAACCCTGCTTCGTCAGATACAGCTTGAACGTGCCGGAGTGCGCGATCGTCGACGCATACGTCATCGTCATCCGGGCGCCCGGGGTGAGTTCGGTCGCGGGCCAGTCCGCGCGCGCCAGGTCGAGCCCCTTGTACGCCGGCAGACTGCCGCTGCACAACTTTCCGTCCGGAATCACCTGCCGGTCACGGCCGTCGACGCCCGCCACCCGCACGTCGTCCCATGCGACGAAGTTCTGCCCGCTCGCCGCGATCGCCGCCCTGCAGGCCGCCGTGGCGGCGCTGCCGCCGCTGGGGGAGCAGGCGTAGGCCCGGCTGACGGGATAGGTGGGCGCGCCGTGTGCCCGGGCGGATCCTGCCGCCCACGACAGGAGCAGAAGCGGGGCCGCGGCGGCGGCTCCCATGATTCTCAGGCGGGCGGTCGTCCGGGTCATCCGGGACGTCTCCTCGGCGGGCGCGGGTACGGGGTCTGTTGAGGTGAGTACGGGAATCGGGGCCGCACTGTTCAGCGCGCTCGCTCTCCGGGCCGGCCGAAGTATGGTGCACCGACCGGATCGTCCGTTTTGCCGACTTTCCAGGCGCCATTGAGAACCAACCGTCCGGCTCGTATCGTGGCGATCACCGATGGCCGCCCGGCCGCCCGCATCGCTTCCGGATACCGGCGCGAACACGAGGGAGGGGCGCGTTCTGATCTCGTCCGTTTGTGCACTGCGGACCCCCGTTCGCATGGTCGCACGCGCGACTTGCCCATGTACGTCGCCAGGTCCGCACAGTTGCCTCCCGCTGCCGCACGGTGAGCTATCGTGTGCACGGGGTAAAAAACAAACCGCATGCCCCGTCGGTTTGGGAAGCCGTGAAGCCCGGAAACGCAGTCGTGGAGCCGTGAAGGAGCGTCGAGTCGATGGCGAGGCAGTTACGCGCGGAGCAGACCCGTGCCACGATCATCACGGCCGCCGCCGACCTTTTCGACCGGCACGGCTATGAATCCACCAGCCTCAGCGAGATCGTGGAGCACGCGAAGGTCACCAAGGGAGCGCTCTACTTCCACTTCGCCGCCAAGGAGGACCTGGCACACGCCATCATGGAGCTCCAGTCCCGCACCTCCAGCCAGTTGGTGAGGGAGATGGACAGCCGCGGCTACTCCTCGCTGGAAGCCCTGATGCGCACCACGTTCGCGATCGCCCGGCTCTCCGTCGACGGCCCGATCCCGCGCGCCGGCCTGCGACTCGCCACCGCGGACGTCACCGTACGGCCACCGCTCAGGCATCCGTTCACCGAATGGCTGGAGTTCGCCACCCGCAAACTCCTGGGCGCCGTCAAGGAGTCCGACGTACACCCGGACATAGACGTCGGCGCGGTCGCGCACTCCCTGGTCTGCTTCTTCGTCGGCACCCGGGTCGCCGGCCGCAACCTGGAGCCGGTGGGGCGACTGCCGCGCAGGGTCGCCGAGATGTGGCACCTGATGATCCGAGGCCTGGTCCCGGTGCACCGGCGGGCCCGCTACCTCACCCTCGCCACCCAGCTGGAGCGCGAGATCAGAACGGCGTGACAGGCGGCGTGACAGGCGACGCGACCGGCGGCGTGACCGGTCTCCCGCGGTTCGGCGGAGCCGGGCGGCCCGCGCGATAGCGTGGCGGCCATGCCCGACTCCGCCGCCGCGCCCGTGATCCTCGGCACCACCGGCCCGTTCCCGCACAGCGTGCTGGCCGAACGGCACCCCGCGATCATCCACCAGGTACGGGACGCCTTCCCGTACGGCCCCGCCCAGCACCGCGCCCTCGACGCGCTGCTCCACAACTGCACCGAGGGCGTGATCGAACCCCTGCCCGACGGCGCGAGCGGCTGGCGCGACTGGGGTCTGGACACCTACACCGGCCGCTCCTGGTTCGACGTGCCGTGGCTCTGGTCCGAGAGCTACTTCTACCGCCGGCTCCTGGACGCCGTCGGCTACTTCGGCCCCGGCCCCTGGCAGGGTATCGACCCGTTCCGTCCGTTCAAGCTCGCCGAACTCGACGCCAAGGAGACCGACGAGGAACTGGCCGCACTCGACGACCTCGACGGCGACCCCGACCGGGCCCTGCTGCACGGCTCGCTCTGGGGCAACCGCGCCGACCTCGGCTTCCGGCTCTCCGCCGCCGGGGCCGGCGAGGCCGTCGCCGCCCTGGTCGCCGACGACAGCGCCGCCCTGTGGCCGCTGCTGCGCGGCGGCACCCTGTGCCTCGTCGCCGACAACGCGGGCCGCGAACTCGTCCCCGACCTGCTGCTGATCGCCCACCTCCTGGACACCGGCCGCATCGCACACGCGGTCCTGCACATCAAGCCCGACCCTTACTACGTCTCCGACGCCACGACCGCCGACGTGCTCGACGCCCTGCGCAGGCTCACCGCCGCCCCGGGCGCCGCCGCCGGATACGGCACCACCCTCTGGTCGGCGATGGCCGACGGCCGCCTCACCGTGCGCGCCCACCCCTTCTCCTGCGCCCCGCTGCCGTATGCCGAGATGCCCGGCGACCTGCGCGCCGAGTTCGCCGCCGCCGACCTGACGATCTTCAAGGGCGACCTCAACTACCGCCGTCTGGTGGGCGATCGGCTCTGGCCGCCGACCACCCCCTTCGCCGACGTGACCGCCTGGTTCCCGGGCCCGGTGGCCGCGCTGCGCACCCTCAAGTCCGATGTGGTCACCGGACTCTCCGCGGACACCGAGAGGGCCCTGGACGCGGCCGGGGCAGAGCGCTGGCGCACGGCCGGCACCCATGCCCTGATCCAGGTCAACCCAGGTGCATCGGCAGCGTCTTGAGCCCGTTGATGAAGTTCGAGACGAGGCGCTCGGGCGGACCGGCGGGCTTCAGGGCCGGTGGCGCCTGCGCGTAGAGAGCGCGCAGCTGGAGCCGGGCGAAGTGGGCGCCCAGGCAGACGTGCGGGCCGTCCCCGAAGGAGACGTGCGGGTTCGGCACACGGGTGAGGTCGAGCCGGCCGGGCTCGGCGAAGGCCCGCTCGTCACGGTTGGCCGAGGCGTGCAGGACGACCACCTTGTCGCCCTTCCTGATCCGCCGCCCGCCCAGCTCGGTGTCCCGCGCGGCGGTGCGGCGGAAGGTCAGCACCGGGGGATGCCAGCGCAGCAACTCCTCCACCGCACGGTCCGCTCCGGCCTTCCCGGCGCGCAACAGGCGGTACGACTGGCCGTACGACTCCGGGTGTTCGGCCAGCGCCAGCAGTCCGCCGGGGGCGGCCGAGCGAACGGTGTCGTTGCCCGCGACCGTCAGCAGGAAGAAGAACATCTCCAGCTCGCCGTCGGCGAGTTCGGGGTCATGGGCGAGGGACGTCATGACGTCGTCGGCCGGGTCACGGCGTTTGTGCGCGGCGAGCTGCCGGGCGTACTCGAACATGTCCCGCAGCATCGCGGGCGACCGTGGGTTCACCGGCCGGCCCGTGCCGTCGAGCACCTCGGGTCCGGCCTCGTCCGGGTCCTGGTAGCCGATCACCCGCCGCGTCCAGTGCAGCAGCAGCCCCCGGTCGCTCTCCGGGACACCCAGCAGGTCGGCGAGGTTGAGCAGCGCGTACTCGTCGGTTACGGCGGCGACCAGGTCCACCGTGCCGTCCCCCGCCCGGGCCGACTCCAGCGCCCGGGCGAACAGGGTCCGCGCCCGCTCCCGTACCACCGCCCCGAACCGCTCGATCCGCCCCGGCGTGAAGGCCCGGCTCACCGTGCGCCGCAACCGCCGGTGGTCCGGCGGATCCTGATTGAGCATCATGCGCCGGATGAACGGCAGATCCGCCGGGTCCGGATCCCGGATCTGGGTCGCGCCGAGCTGCGAGGAGTACGTCCCCGGATCCCTGAGCACCCGCACCGCGTCCGCATGCCGGGCCACCGCCCAGAACCCCGGCCCGGCCGGCCACCCCAGCACCTCCGGCTCCCGCTGCCAGGCCACGGGATGATGGTCGCGCAGGACGTGGTAGTCGGCGTACGGCACGGCGGCCGCGTACCGGCGCGGGTCGAAGACATCGGGGACGGGCGGTGCCTCGCCGGGGTGCGCGGAGGAGGTCATGGCACCACCGTGACCCGGGGGCCCGGGTCCGGCAAGACGGCGGACATCAGGCCGCCTTGCGCCAGATCGTCATGTCCGCGGTCATGAAGCTGATCCCGGGATGGTCCCAGAGCGCGGTCGACTTCACCTTGACGACGAGCAGCGCGATGTCCCCGGAGCGGGACTTGACGCAGATCAGGCTGCCGGCCGCGGCCACGTTCAGGGTCAGGCTGTGGCTCTTGGAGGCGGTGACGGCGTCGCGGCAGGTGTCGAGGGTGCCCTGGGCCTTGTTGTCCCACACGTTCTCGATGACGCTGGTGTCGCTCTCCAGCGCGCAGCCGATCTTCTTGCAGTCGAAGCGCACGTCCCCCTTGCGGTTCTTCCGTTCGACCGGCTCCTTGAAGCTCAGGGAGCTCTTCTCGTCCACCCACACCTGGGGGTACGCCTCAGGCCGAGGGGCCGTGGCCGTGGGGTCCGTGGCCGCGGGGGCGGTGGCCGTGGTGGATGCCGGGGTGGTGGCAACGGTGTCCGGCGACTTCGTCGAGGAGGAACCCGTCGACCGGCCGTCCGCCGTCGGATCCGGGGTGCCCGAGGACTGGGTCTCGGCCTGCCGGCGGACCCAGTCGGCGGTCTCAGGCAACACCAGCGCCATGACCGTCACCATGCCGACGACCCAGGTCACGGTGGCGATCCCGAGCAGCACGGCACGTCTGCGGCGGCCGGGACGCGGCTCCGCCTGCTCCGGTGGCGGGGCGAACGGATAGGTCGGCGGCAGGAGAGGCCCGACCGGGGCGGGGGCGGCGGACGTGACGGTGACCGGGGCCGCCATGGTGAGCGGAGCGGGAGCGGGAGCCGGAGTCGGCGCGGGGGCGGGTACCGGCACCTCGGGTCCGGTGATCTCCTGCCACACGGCCGGTCCGGCGCCCGCGTCGGCGTCCGGGCCCAGTCGCCGCCGGCACCAGTCGACGACCTCCGCCAGGGTGGCCCGCTGCTCCGGATCGGCGGCCAGACAGCGGGCGATCAGCGGCCGCACCTCCTCGGTCAGCCGGGAGAGGTCGGGTTCGGAGTGCACGATCCGGTACAGCACATTGACGGCGGGACCGTCGCCGTACAGCGGCACGCCCAGGGCCGCGAACGCCGCCGTCTGGCCGAGCGCGAACACGTCGGTCGCCGGGGTGACCTCGCCTCCCGAGGCCTGCTCGGGGGCCATGAACGAGGGGGTGCCGATGGCGGTGCCCGTCGCGGTGTGCGAGGTGGCGTCGGCGGCCAGCGAGATACCGAAGTCGATCACCCGCGGACCGTCCGAGGCCAGCAGTACGTTCGACGGCTTCAGGTCCCGGTGCACGATGCCCGCGCCGTGGATGGCCTGCAGCGCCTCGGCGACCCCCGCCATCAGCCACAGCACTGCCGGCACCGGCAGCGGGCCGCGCCGGGCGACGACCTCGGAGAGGGCGGGCCCGGGCACGTACAGGGTGGCCAGCCACGGCGGTACGCCGTCCGCGTCGGCGTCGATCAACTCGGCGGTGTACGCGCCCCGGACCCGCCGGGCGGCCGTGATCTCCCGGCGGAACCGGCGCCGGAACTCCGGGTCGTCGGCCAGCTCCGGCCGCACCACCTTGATCGCCACCGGTCGGCCGCCCTGGGTGTGCGACAGATAGACCCGGCCCATGCCCCCGGCGCCGAGCCGTGCGGCGAGGCGGTACCCGGCCACTCCGGGCGGATCGTCCGCCTGCAATGGCTGGAACACCTCGGTCGTGTTGTTCATCGGCCCCCGCCCCCTGAATCTGTTGATCCGATGAGTCGACCAACGGCGGCAGCCTAATGGATGTCGTGTGAATGCTTCGGGGGAGGAGGCGGACCGGGCCAGGACGACCACTGGGCCCGGCCGCGGCCGCGGGATGCCCCTCCAACGCCACAGTCGGCGGCCGGAGTTCCGGGATTCCGCCGCGGTTCACGCGATGGTGTGATCATGTGCCGCGGGGCGGATGGCCTCTGTGGCGCGCGGGTAGAGCCCGGGCCATGACGCAGCCGTTCGAACTCCCGCACTTCTACATGCCGTATCCCGCGCGGCTCAACCCGCATCTGGAGGAGGCCCGGGCCCATTCCACCGAGTGGGCCCGCGAGATGGGCATGCTGGAGGGCTCCGGGATCTGGACCCGGGCGGACCTGGAGGCACACGACTACGGCCTGCTGTGCAGCTACACCCACCCCGACTGCGACGGCCCGGCCCTGTCGCTGATCACCGACTGGTACGTGTGGGTGTTCTTCTTCGACGACCACTTCCTCGACATGTACAAGCGCACCCAGGACCGCACCGCCGGCAAGGCCCATCTCGACCGGCTCCCGCTGTTCATGCCGCTCGACCTCGCGACGCCCGTGCCGGAGCCGGAGAACCCGGTCGAGGCGGGCCTCGCCGACCTGTGGGCGCGTACGGTGCCGTCGATGTCCGTCGACTGGCGCCGCCGCTTCTCGGTCGCCACCGAGCACCTGCTGAACGAGTCGATGTGGGAGCTGTCCAACATCAACGAGGGGCGGATCGCCAACCCCGTCGAGTACATCGAGATGCGCCGCAAGGTGGGCGGCGCCCCCTGGTCCGCGGGGCTCGTCGAGTACGCGACGGCCGAGGTGCCCGCGGTCGCCGCCGGCTCGCGGCCGCTCAGGGTGCTGATGGAGACCTTCGCCGACGCCGTCCACCTGCGCAACGACCTGTTCTCCTACCAGCGCGAGGTCGAGGACGAGGGCGAGAACAGCAACGGCGTGCTGGTCCTGGAGACCTTCTTCGACTGCACCACCCAGGAGGCCGCCGACGCGGTCAACGACATCCTCACCTCCCGCCTGCACCAGTTCGAGCACACCGCCCTCACCGAAGTCCCCGCCCTCGCCGTCGAGAAGGGCCTCACCCCCGACCAGACCGCGGCGGTCGCCGCCTACACCAAGGGCCTGCAGGACTGGCAGTCCGGCGGCCACGAATGGCACCTGCGCTCCAGCCGCTACATGAACCAGGGCGCCCTCCCGTCCTCCCCCTGGCAGCACCTCACCGGCCCCGGCACCTCCGCCGCGGACGTCGGTGCGTTACTGGCCGCGGCCGCCGCGGAGCGCCTGCGCGCCTACTCCCATGTGCCCTTCCAGCAGGTCGGCCCCTCCCTCCTGCCCGACTTCCACATGCCGTACGAGGTCGAGGTCAACCCGAACCTCGATGCCGCCCGGCCCCGCCTGACCGCCTGGATGCACGGCACCGGCATGCTGTCCGAGGGCGTCTGGGACGAGGACCGGCTCGCCGCCTCCGACCTCGTGCTCTGCTCCGCCGGCCTCGACCCCGACGCCACCCCCGAGGAACTCGACCTCAGCGCCCGGTGGCTGGCCTGGGGCACCTATGCCGACGACTACTACCCCCTCTGCTTCGGCACCCGGCGCGACCTGGCGGGCGCCCGGCTCGCCACGGCCCGCCTCTCGGCCTGCATGCCCCTCGCCGACGAGCCGGTGCCGGTCCCGTCCACCGGCATGGAACGCGGCCTGATCGACCTGTGGGCCCGTACGACCGCCGGGATGGGCCCCGAGGACCGGCTCGCCCTCAGGGAGTCCGTCGACAGCATGACCGAGAGCTGGCTCTGGGAGATGTCCAACCAGCTCCAGCACCGCATCCCCGACCCGATCGACTACCTGGAGATGCGCCGGGCCACCTTCGGCTCCGACCTCACCCTGAGCCTGGCCCGCCGCGGCCACGGCCCCGCGATCCCCGCGGAGGTGTACCGCAGCGGCCCGGTGCGCTCCCTGGAGAACGCCGCCATCGACTACGGCATGCTCGTCAACGACGTCTTCTCCTACCAGAAGGAGATCCAGTACGAGGGCGAGCTGCACAACGCGATCCTCGTCGTCCAGAACTTCTTCGGCGTCGACTACCCGACCGCGCTGCACGTCGTGCACGACCTGACGACCCAGCGGATGCAGCAGTTCGAACACGTCGTCGCAAACGAACTCCCGGTCGTGTACGACGACTTCGAGCTGTCGGCCGAGGCGCGCCAGGCCGTGGACGCCTATGTCCGCGACCTGCAGAACTGGATGGCCGGCATCCTGAACTGGCATCGGCGTGTCGACCGCTACAAGGCGGACCACCTCGCCCGCCGTGCCCACGGCTTCGTCCCGGACCGACCTCCGCTCGCCCCGTCGCTGCCGGTCGGCTGACGGCGCCCCTCGCGCGAGTCCCTACCGGAGGGAGGTGTGCAGGCCCCGGGCCCGCTCGGCCTGTGGCAGGTCGCCCAGCCGCTCGAACTCCCCGGCCAGCCACAGCAGCGGGGACAGGTCGAGCTCCCTGCTGCTGCCGGGCCGCAGCAGCAGGCTCTGGTCCATGAATATGTCGTCGAGGCGACGGATCAGCGCCACGCGGGCGAGTTCGGTCATGCCCTGCTCGGCCGCCAGCCGGGTCCAGGTCGACAGCGGCTCGGCGGCCGGGTCGCCGGGCACCTCGTGCCGTACCGACTCCCACAGGGGCGGCCGGGGGTGCGGGTCGAGCAGGTCATAGGCGCAGCCCTCGTCCGCGTTCAGCAGGAGGAAGTCGGGCTCGGTACGCAGCAGGGCCCTGTGCAGCATGCCGAGCAGTGCGACGGGGGAGCGCTCGGCCAGGCCCAGGGCGGCGCGGAGTTCGGCGCGCTCGGCGTCGATGCCGTGGTACTCCCGCATCTCGTCCTCTGTCTCGGCCACGCTCGCGAGGATCTTCTCCTCGCCGTCCGCCGGGGACAGGGACAGGTGGTCGCGCCAGCCCGGGAGGCCGATCAGGACCTCCAGCGCCTCGTCCACGGACGAGCCTATGATCCCGGCCGAGCCCTCCGAGTCCGCGTACAGCAACGAGCCGTCCGCGCACACGAAATAGGTGCCGCCGGTGTCGCAGCCCGCCACCGCCTCCAGAGAGCCGCCGGAGGCGAGACGGACCGGCTCGACATGGCCGTCGGCGGCCCGGGCCAGGTCGAAGTTGAAGGGAAACGCCGCCAGTTCGGCCAGGCGGCGGTGCTGCCGAAGCAGCCGCAGGCAGTGATCGGTCATGTCACAGAACGTAACAGCCGCCACTGACAACGGCCTCCGGCCCCGGGCGGGGAACCGCACGGCCCGCGGCCTCACACCGACGCGCGCACCCGCTCCGCGGCATGGGCGACCGCCGCCCGGGCCAGCGCCCGGACCACCGGATGCGGACGCGAGCCGTCACCGGACAGCTCCGGCTGGAAGAGCGTGGCCAGGAAGAAGGGATGGCCGGGCAGTTCGGCGACGCGGACATGGCCGTCCTCGTCGTGTCCCGACAGCCGCAGCCCGTGCGCGCGCAGGGTGTCGAGGTGGCGGGTGGGGCCGTACGAGCAGAAATAACGCTCGACGGTGCGCCCCGAGCCGATCGCCGACTCGGCCAGCGTGCCCGGCTCGACGTGCACCGCGGCCTCGTGACCCACCAGCGAACAGGCCAGCGGCTCGATGAGGAGGTCCTCGGCGTCGGGGTCGTTCTCGGCGTGCGCGACCCAGGTCAGGCCGCACACGTTGCGGGCGTACTCCAGGAGCGCGTGCTGGAAGCCCCCGCAGGTGCCCAGGAAGGGGATGCCCTCCTCACGGGCGGTGCGGATCGCCCGCAGCACGCCCGCCTCGCTGCGGTACGGGCTGCCCGGCGGCACCCACACCGCGTCGAAGCCCCGCACCGCGTCGGCGTCCTCGGCGTCCTCGGAGGGGATCCAGTAGGCGTCGAGCACCAGGCGGTCGCGCTGGGCGAGCGCGTCCAGCAGGAGCGGGATCCGGGTGTGCGACACGACGTTGGGGGAGCGGTCCCCGACCAGGGCGAGCGTGGCGGTCCCAGCTGCGGAGTTCGTCATGGGGTTCATCCTGGGCGCCCGCTCCGGTTCACGTCCAACGATGATTGGCGGACTCTCGATAAGCAACACTGATGCGATCCTGTGCGGCATGGACCCGCACCTCCTGCGCACGTACGTCACCGTGGCCCGCCTCGCCTCCTTCTCCGAGGCCGCGCGCCGGCTGGGCTACACCCAGTCCGCGGTCTCCCAGCACATCGCCGCCCTCGAACAGGACCTCGGCGCGCCCCTGCTCACCCGGCGTCCGGTGGCCCCGACGGCCGCCGGGTGGGGGTCCCCCCACGCCGTTTAGGCAGTGGGGGAGGCTCCTGGAACACGCCGCCCCGCTGCTGCTGCGCCTGGACGCGGCCCGCGCGGACGTCGTCCGGATGGCCGCCGCGCCCGTGCCGGGCCTGATCCTCGCCGCCACCCCGACCGCACTCGGCCCCGCCGTCCTCGCCGCGCTTCCCGCCGCCGACGTCACCCTGCGCGTCCTGCCCCGCGACGGGATCCCGGCCGCCGTGGCCACCGGCACCGCCGACCTCGGCCTGCTCGACGGCCTCGCCGCCCCCAGCGACCCCCTGCGGCTGCCCGACGTGGCCCCCCTGAGCACGCACGGCGTGGGCGAGGAGCCCGTGGCCGTGCTGCTCCCCGTCGGCCACCCCCTCGCCCGCCGCCCCGGCCTGCGCCTCGCCGACCTCGCGGACGCGCGCTGGCTCGACGCCCCCGACGCCGCCCCGCCCCTCGCCCAGCTGCGCACCGCGACCGGCGGCGGCGCCTTCCGCCCGGCCCTGCGCTACGACGGCTCCGACGTCCGCACCCTCACCGCCCTCACCGCCGCCGGCCACGGCCTCACCCTGCTGCCCCTGCGCACGGCCACCGGCGTCCCCGGCACGGTCGCCGTCCCCGTCACCGCGCCACGCCTCGTCCACCGGGTGGAACTGTTGTACGGCGGGACACCCACGGGAGCGGCGGCGGACCTGGTCGCAAGCCTTCGCCACGGTGCCCGGGACTGAGGCTTCCCGCGGTTGACCCAGGGTCAGTCTCACTCGTTCGTGTCTCGTCGCGCCCGCGTGCGCCGGGTAGTGCTCGGGGTGGAGGCGAACCATGGAACAGACCGCATTGCGTCCCAAGCCGATCCCCGGTCAGGAACGCGGGGACAGCCCCCCACCCGACCCGTCCCGGCGCCCGCACGCGGCGCGCCGCCGCGGCCGCCGGACCAGGACCCTGCTGTTCGGATCGTTCGTCGGCACGGTCCTGGTGCTCTCCGGGGTCGGACTGGGCACGGTGGGCGCCAGCGTGATCGGCATGAGCAAGCTGGCCGAACTGCGACAACAGGCCCCGTCGGCGACACCGAGCCCCGCACCATCGGCCACACCCTCGCCGACGGCCGCCGTGACCCTGGGCGTGGAGGCCGTGGACGCCGAGAAGGTGGGCGCACTGGTGGTGGGCGTCCATCTGCCGGGGCCGGGCTATACGGCGGGGCTGGTGCGCGGCGACGTCCTGCTCCAGCTCGGCGACACCCGGATCGACAGCGCGGCCGACCTGGTCCGTGCCGTGGCCCACGCCCGGCCGGGGAAGGAGGCCAAGCTCACGGTGCGGCACGCGAGCGGGGGATATCAGCAGCTGACTGTGGTGCCGGGTGTGGTGACCTGAGAGAAGGCCCACCGGAAGCGCCCCTGAGAGGGGCGCGGGGCTGTGTACATGTGCGGCTCCGCCGCGCGGGCGCGACCAGCCGCAGCCCACCCGCACCGGCGCCACGACCGCACCCCACAACGGCCCCACCGCCCAAACCGGCTCGCGCGGCCACGCCGCACCCGGCAGGATGCATGCCGAGGCCCGTACAGCCGCCTCACCCGCGCAAGGAGGCCACTGGATGACCGGCACCGCCGCCCCCTTCACCGCCGCCGACTACAAGTCCCGCATGACGCGCGCAGCGCACACCGCGGCGGACGCCGGCCTCGCCGGACTCCTGATCGCCCCCGGCCCCGACATGGTGTGGCTCACCGGCTACACCCCCACCGCGGTCACCGAACGGCTCACGCTCCTCGTCCTGGCCCCCGGCAGGGACCCCGTCCTGATCGTCCCGACCCTCGAGGCCCCCGACGCCGAGAAGGCCGACGGCGCGGCCGTGCTGTCCCTGCGGGACTGGACCGACGGCACCGACCCCTACGCGGTGACCGCCGACCTGCTCGACAAGTCCGGCCGCTTCGGTATCAGCGACAACGCGTGGGCCATGCACCTCCTGGGCCTGCAGAAGACACTCCCCGACACGTCCTACGCCTCCCTCACCGACGCCCTGCCCATGCTCCGCGCCGTGAAGGACGCGGCCGAGCTCGAACTCCTCGCGGCCGCCGGAGCGGCCGCCGATGCAACGTTCGAGGAGATCCGCAAGGTTCCCTTCGCCGGCCGCCGCGAGTCCGACGTCGGCCACGACCTGGCCGACCTGCTGCGCCGCTTCGGCCACGAGCAGGTCGACTTCACCATCGTCGGCTCCGGCCCCAACGGCGCCAACCCGCACCACGAGGTCGGCGACCGGGTCGTCCAGGACGGCGACATGGTCGTCCTCGACTTCGGCGGCCTCAAGGACGGCTACGGCTCCGACACCACCCGCACCGTGCACGTGGGCCCGCCGACCGCGGAGGAGCGCGAGGTGCACGACATCGTGCGCGCCGCCCAGGAGGCCGGCTTCCGGGCCGTCCGCCCCGGCGTGGCCTGCCAGGAGGTCGACCGGGCCGCCCGCGCGGTCATCGCCGACGCCGGGTACGGCGAGTTCTTCATCCACCGGACCGGCCACGGCATCGGCGTCACCACGCACGAGCCGCCGTACATGATCGAGGGCGAGCAGCAGCCGCTCGTGCCCGGGATGTGCTTCTCCGTGGAGCCCGGCATCTATCTGCCCGGCCGCTTCGGGGTGCGCATCGAGGACATCGTGACGGTGACCGAGGACGGTGGCCGTCGTTTCAACAACACCACCCGCGAGATGGTCGTCGTGGGCTGACCGACCCGGCCCGGAACCACCAGCTCGCCCCTACCCCACCCCGAACGGCAACGGCGCGATCCATGACCCAGGCACCGACTCCCACCGCGGACACCGTCCGCCGACTGGTCCGTTCGCTGCTCAAGGAGGGCGCGGGCGGCACCTCGGGCCTCGACGTCCGGCCCGTCGCGGCGGGCGGGGCGCACTCCACCTGGTGGGTCGGCACCCGCCATGTGCTGCGCCTCGCCCCCGACCGGGACGCCGCCGCCCGCCAGCGCCGCGAACTGCGCCTGCGCGACCTGGTCCGGCCGCACCTGCCCGTCGCCGTCCCGGCCAGCGTCGCGCACGGCGAGTGGGCCCCGGGGCTGACGTACACGCTGGACACCGTGATCCCCGGGGGTACGGCCGAGGAGCACGACGTCTCCGCGGTCGGCGAGGCGGATCTGGCCGGGCTGCTCACCGGGCTGCGCGAGGTGCCCGTGCGGCAGGCCGAGACGCTCGGCGTGCCGCGCACCCCGCCGCGGTCCCTGGAGGCGCTGCGCCGCATGGCCGTGCCCGCCGCCGAACGCCTCGCCGCCGCCGACGAGTTCGACCCCGCCCGGCTGCTCCAGCTGACCCCGCCGGGCGCCGCCCAGCTCGCCGCCCAGCCCGGTACCGCGGTGCTGGCCCACCACGACCTCCTGGGCGAGCACCTGGTGGTCAGCGCCGACGGCAGGGTGCGGGGCGTCCTCGACTGGACCGGCACGGCGGTGGGCGACCCCGCCGAGGACATCGCCGGGCTCGCCCTCGCGGTCGGCTCCGGCGCGGCCGTCCGGGCGGCCACCCTCGCCGGCTACGGCGCCCGCCCCTGCCTGCGCGGCCTGTGGCTGGCCCGCTGCGACACCGTGATCCGCCTCGCCGACCGCCTCGAAGGCCGTGACGACAGCCCTCTGCCGCTGCTGCGCACCCGGCTCCGGCGCGCCTGGGAGGCGATCCTGCTGGAGCGGGTGACGGAACTGCGCGAGGACACCGAGGACGACGAGGAGCTTTAGCGGAGGTGACGCGCGGGCGGTGCGGAGCCGAGGCGGGCGCGGCGCTCCGACGGTAGCGAGCTGTGGCGGAACGGCCGGTGCTCAGGCCTGGGTCAGGACCACGCACGACTCGCCCGGCACCCGCAGCACCCCGTCCGCGTCCGGTGCCGCCACGGTGTCCCACGCGGCCAGGACCTCCACCTTCCCGGTGCCGAGCGGGATCGCGGCCGGTTCGCCGCCCAGGTTCACCGCCACCCGCACGTCCCCGCGCCGGAACGCCAGCCAGCGTGCCGTCTCGTCGTAGGCCACCTTGGTGTCGGCGAGATCGGGATCGGTGAGGTCCGGCTGCTCGTGGCGCAGCGCGATCAGCCGGCGGTACCAGGCCAGCACGCGCGCGTGCGGCTCGCGTTCCGGTTCCGACCAGTCCAGACAGGACCGCTCCCGGGTCGCCGGGTCCTGCGGATCGGGCACGTCCTCCTCGGCCCACCCGTGCGCCGCGAACTCCCGCCGCCTGCCGCGCCGTACGGCCTCCGCCAGATCCGGGTCCGTGTGGTCGGTGAAGAACTGCCAGGGGGAGCCGGCCGCCCACTCCTCGCCCATGAACAGCATCGGCGTGAAGGGCGCGGTCAGGGCCAGGGTGGCGGCACAGGCCAGCAGGCCGGGGGAGAGGGTCGCCGAAAGCCGGTCGCCCTGGGCGCGGTTGCCGATCTGGTCGTGGGTCTGGGTGTAGCCGAGCAGCCGGTGCCCGGCCACCCGCGCGCGGTCCAGCGGGCGGCCGTGCCGGCGGCCGCGGAAGCTGGAGTACGTGCCGTCGTGGAAGTAGCCGCCGGTGAGCGTCTTGGCGAGGGCGGCGCACGGGGTGCGGGCGAAGTCGGCGTAGTAGCCCTGGGACTCGCCGGTCAGCGCGGCGTGCAGGGCGTGGTGGAAGTCGTCGTTCCACTGCGCGTCCAGGCCGAACCCGTGCTCCGCGCGCGGGGTGATGACCCGCGGGTCGTTCAGGTCGGACTCGCCGACCAGGAACAGCGGCCGGCCCGACTCGGCCGCCAGGGCGGCCACGGCCGCCGCCAGCTCCTCCAGGAAGTGGCACGCGCGCGTGTCCCGCAACGTGTGCACCGCGTCCAGGCGCAGCCCGTCGATCCGGTAGTCCCGCAGCCAGGCCAGCGCGCTGCCCAGCAGGTACGCGCGCACCTCGTCCGACCCGGGCGCGTCCAGGTTCACGGCGGAACCCCAGGGCGTCTGGTGCGTCTCCGTGAAGTACGGCCCGAACGCGGGCAGGTAGTTGCCGGACGGGCCGAGGTGGTTGTGCACGACGTCCAGCACGACGCCCAGGCCGAGTTCATGGGCCCGGTCGACAAACCGTTTCAGCGACTCGGGGCCGCCGTACGGCTCGTGCACCGCCCACAGCGACACCCCCTCGTACCCCCAGCCGTGCCGGCCGGGGAACGGGCACAGCGGCATCAACTCCACGTGCGTGACGCCCAGTTCGCGCAGGTGGTCGAGGCGGGCGGCGGCCGCGTCCAGGGTGCCCTCCGGGGTGTAGGTGCCCACGTGCAGCTCGTAGAGCACCGCGCCCGGGAGCGCCCGCCCCTGCCACGCGGTACGCCACTCGTGGCGCCCGTGGTCGACGACCGCGCTGAGGCCGTCCGGGCCGTCCGGCTGGCGGCGCGAGCGCGGGTCGGGCAGCACGGGGCCGTCGTCCAGGGCGAACCCGTACCGGGTGCCGTCCTCGGCGTCCGCCTCCGCGGCCCACCAGCCGGGCCGCTCCCGGTCGCGCTCCAACGCGCGCGTGGTGCCGTCGCAATGGAGCGTCACACGGTCTGCCTGCGGTGCCCACACCTCGAACTGCACGGACGGTCCCCTTCGTCTGGCTCCTCGTGAGGTAGTCCGTCCATCGTGCCGTGAAAAGAGATCAATCCGCTTTGAATCCCGGCTTTGCGGAACGGGTGTCGCCATACGTACGCGCGCGTGACGGCCGTTTCCCCGTTTTCTGGACACCCGGGGTTCACTGACTCAGAATCGGCAGCGTGACGTCGTCCTTCGAGTTCCACACCTACCCCGCGCGGCTGTCCGACGCGGAGCGTGACAAGGCGCTGAGCGTGCTGCGTGACGGCGTCGCCATGGGACGGCTGTCGCACGACACGTTCGTGCGCCGCATGGAGCTGGCGCTCGCCGCCCGCCGCGCCGACGAACTCGCCGCGCTCACCGCCGACCTGCCCCAGGAGAGCCGCTTCGCGCGCGTGCTCTTCGGCACCGTCGAGGCCGTCTCCGGCTTCACCGTACGGCTGCGCCGGGCCTGGCAGGCCGAGCGGCTGCCCAAGCTGCTGCTGCCGCACCCGGGCAACGGTCATCCGCTGCGCATCGGCCGCGACCCCGCCAACGGGCTGCGGCTCAACCACGAGACCGTCTCCCGGGTGCACGCCGAACTCCGCCACCAGGGCGGCCTGTGGATCCTGCGGGACCTCGGCTCCACCAACGGCACGACCGTGAACGGCCGCCGGGTGACCGGTGCCGCCGTCGTCCGCGAGGGCGACCAGGTCGGCTTCGGCCGGATGGCCTTCCGGCTCTCGAGCGACTGAGCCCCGGGCAGGGCCTCCGTCACCTGAACCCCGGGCCGGGCCCCGCTACCTGGACTGTCCTGGGCGATGGCCGAAAAGTGTTTGTCCGTCGCGGTGTTGACGTACCCCCCAAGTCGTGACTGACTGTGCGTACGCCATGCACACCATGTGCATCGACGGCGCCGCATTGTGGAGGTGTGACCTGCCGCCCCTCCTCCGCTATCCGTCCGTGGACGAGCTCGCCTCGCGGGCGGCCGCACTGGTCGCCGACCGCCCCCGGGACGCCCGGCTGCGCAGGGCGGGTGTCTCCCGCGCGGGTACCCCGATATGGCTGCTTTCGATCGGTCACGGCGCCCGGCACGTCCTCGTCGTCGCAGGCCCGCACGCCAACGAACCCGTCGGCGGTGCCACCGTGCTGCGCCTGGCCGACCGGGTCCTCGCCGATCCGAGGCTGACCGAGGACGCCGACGTCACCTGGAACCTGCTGCTGTGCCTGGACCCCGACGGCTCACGCCGCAACGAGGGCTGGCTGGCCGGGCCGTACACCCTGGGCCACTACTTCCGGAACTTCTTCCGGCCCGGCTTCCTGGAGCAGCCCGAGTGGCTGCCCGACGGGGCGGACGCCGCCGCGCTGCCCGAGACCCGGGCGCTGCTCGACGTCCAGGACGAGCTGCGGCCCTTCCTGCAGTGCTCGCTGCACGGCGTCGACGTCGGCGGCGGCTTCGTCGAGCTGACCCGCGACCTGCCGGGCCTCCACCGGCGCCTCGCGCACACCGCGACTCGGCTCGGCATCCCCCGCGAACTCGGCGCCTACGACACCCTGTACTGGCCCACCCTGGGCCCGGCCGTCTACCGCGTCCCGCCGCCCCGCCGGGGCGACCTGGCCGCCGCCCTCACCGAGGCCGCCGTCGAGTCCACCTGGTTCCACCCGTACCGGCACGGCACCGTCACCGCCATCGTCGAGGCGCCCATGTGGGGCGTGGCCGCCGTCCAGGACGGCACGCCGCCCGCCGACCGGGACGCGGCGCTGCGCGCCGTCAGCCGGACCCTGCGGCGCGACACCGACCTCCTGGACGGCGTCCTGGCCCGGGTCCGGCCGCAGCTGTCCGCGGCGCCGGACGCGGCCCGGCTGCTCGCGCCGGTCGACGACTACCTGCTGGTCTGCCCCGGCCTCGCCGACGCCTGGGACCCCGACACGGACACCGGCAGCGCCCGCCCGCTGCCCCCGCTCAGCTCCGCCCACCTGGCCGCCCTGCGCATCGCCGGGCGCCGGCTCGCCCTGCGCACCGCTGGGCTGCTGCACCAGCTCCTGCGCAGCACCGGCCACGACCCCGCCGCCGCCCTGCCCGACCTGGACCGGCTGATCGACACCTGGTGCGCGGACTACCACGACAGCCTCGGCGCGCGCTGGATCCCGGTCGCACGCCAGGCCGAGTACCAGACACGCGTGGTCCTGAGCGCCTTCGAACTGGCGCATCGCCACACGCGCGGGCTTGCCCGATCGGGTGAGCCGGGCTGGGGGACCGAGCCCGCCGTGCCGATGCACGGGGAATGACGTATCTCAGCAAAGCGACAGCGGCCGGCGGTGCCCTGCTGGCGGCCGCCGCCCTTCTCGCCGCCGGACCGGCCCAGGCCGCGCCGGGCGGCGCGGCGCGTGACGGCGACTACCTGTACCTGACCGTCACCAAGGGCGACAGCCACTCCAGCGACACGCGCGGCACGCTGCTGCTGTGCGACCCGCCCCAGGGGCACTCCCGCGCGGCCGAGGCCTGCGCCGAACTCGACGCGGTGGGCGGTGACATCGCGCGCGTCACCCCGGCCAAGGACGCGATGTGCCCGATGATCTACGCCCCGGTGACCGCCCAGGCGCGCGGGCAGTGGAGCGGCCGGCCCATCGAGTACCGGGAGACGTTCTCGAACTCCTGCCAGCTGGCGGCCCGGACGGGCCCGGTCTTCGCCCTCGACGGCTGACCGGCCGGCCCCGCGGGCGGCGTGCGGCCCGCGGGGCGGCACGCGCGGGGCCGGCCCCGGATCTCACGCCGCCTGCTCACGCGCGTGCTGCGCGGCCGCCAGCACCGTCCTGGACTGGTGCTCCACCTGGCGCTCCAGCGGCACCCAGCGGGCCCGGAAACGCTCGCCGTAGGCCTCGCACCAGGAGGCCACCAGCTCCTCCAGCCGTGGCGCCGCGCGGTCGTCCGCCTCCCGCAGCACCCGCAGCAGCATCGACGCGGCCCGCAGCGGCAGCCGCCGCCCGAAGGCGTCCACGCTGCCGACGTACGCCATCGTGGTGTCGACCGGCGGCCGCTGGATCCAGTCCTCGGCCAGCCCGGGGATCAGCCCCAGCGCCCAGCGGGCCGCCCGCAGCAGAGGCCCGTCCAGGCCGCTCAGGCCGTCCAGCCGGGGCAGCACCTCGGCCAGCACCCGCTCCACCTCCCGCGAGTCCCGCAGCAGCCGGCGCGCCAGCCGGCGCATCGCCGCCGCCGGCGCCGGGTGCGGCGCCGGGTCGTCGACCAGGTCGCTCGCCCACATCGGCACCTCGACGACGGCCGTCAGACCGCCGTAGCGGTGCGCGTGGTACCAGGTGCTGTGCCGTGCGTCGTCCGGCATGCTCGGGTACGCCACCCCCGTCTCCGGGCCGGGCATCACCCGCACCCCGGGCCCCGAGGCCGGCCAGCCCGCGGCGTCCGAGGCACCCGTCTCCACCGGGATGTGCAGCTCCGCCGCGGACTTGGCGAACGGCTCGGCGAGCCCCGGCACGTCCCTGGTCAGCTGCACCCAGCTGCCGCCCAGGTCGGTGCCGTGCAGCGTCACCTGGAGGTAGGGGCGCAGCTCGTCGATCACCCCGAGCAGGGCCACGGTCTCGGGCGGCAGCCGGTCCGGCGGCAGCACCGACGGCGACCACTCCGGCTGCTCCGGGCCCGCCGGCCGGTAGAAGCCGAGGTGGTAGTCGAACAGGCTGCGCGGGGCCGGGGTGACGTGCAGGCTCGCCCCGTCCGGGTCCGCGCAGAGCAGGAAGTGCCAGGAGTTCTCGGCCCGCAGGTCCCGCTCGTGCAGCACCCGTTCGGCCAGTAGCTGGAGGGTGCCGCCCCCCGTCGGTTCGTTGGCGTGCGCGCCCGCGACCACCAGGACCGCCCGCCGGGCGTGCCCGACGGACAGCAGGTGCAGCGGTCTGCCCGCGCGGGAGAGGCCGATCTGCCGCAACGTGCACAGGCCGGGCCGGTGAGCGGCCAACGCCCGGGCGGTTGCGACGAGTTCGGGAACACTGGGGTAACGCAGCTCCGGCAGGAGACTCACCCCCGACTTGTCCGCCCGGCTTCGCATTCCCCAGTCCCGCACGGCATAGGTGAACTGTCAAGAACCTCCCGGGGGAGGCTCCAGGGGGCGCCCGGAGGCGTGTGCGGACGGCCGGCGGGACGGTGGGCGCCGGTCGGGGGTGCGAAGCCATTACGGGGCGCGGAACGGCTCCGCGCGCCGATAACCGACGCGGTGCGCGCCCGGCGAGTTTCAGCAAACCGGCGGATCGGCCGCATATTCACTCGTACGAGTGAATTTTGTCGTCAATGGCCGGTCAGTTCCCGTCTCCCACCCGCTCCAGCAGCGCCACCGGCAGCCTGCCGAACAGCTCGCCCACGCGCGCGTGACCCGTGAACTCCCGCCCCGGCGCCAGCACGTCGGCCCACCGCCCCGGCGGCAGCGGCAGGACCGTGTCCCGCCAGCCGCCCGCCGCGGCCAGCCGCAGCGACAGCCGGGTCACCGCCGTGACCACCTCCCCGGAACGCGCGAACGCGAGACAGTGCGCCGCGGCCGGCCCCTCGGCGATCAGCGGCGCGTACGTCGCCGTGTCCCCGAAGACGTCCGGGCGCCGGGTCCGCAGCCGGAGCGCCGCCGCCGTCACCGCGTCCTTCTCGCCCGGGTGTTCCGGCGGGAAGGAGACCGGCCGCCGGTTGTCCGGGTCCACCAGCGCCCGGTACTCGCCCTCCGTCCCCTGGTAGACGTCCGGCACCCCCGGCATCGTCAGGTGGACCAGGGCCGTGCCCAGCACGTTCGCCCGGACGTGCGGCCCCAGCGAGGCCCGGAAGGCCGCCACGCGCTCTCCTGGCACCCCGCACGGCCCCGCCCCGACGAACGAGACCACCGCCTCCTCGTACGGCGGCTCCTGCTCCGTCCAGCTCGTGTACAGGCCGGCCTCCCGCACATGCTTCACCAGCGACCCCCGCACCCGCTCCGGGGCCGCCGGACCGAGCCCGAACACCGTCTGCCAGGCCGCCCAGGCCAGCTGCGCGTCCGGCACCCCCTCCCCGTCCAGGGTCACCTCGGTGAGCACGTCCGCCCAGCGCTCCGGACACTCCGTCAGCACCGCCAGCGCCGCCCGCACATCGGCGCTGCGCTTGGTGTCGTGCGTCGTCACCACCGTCCCGGTCAGCGGCCAGTCGCGCTGCACGCGCGCGCAGTACGCGTGAAAGGCGTCGGGGGAGACGCCCGGGCTGCCCGGGTCCCCGCCCACCTCGGTCGCCGACAGCAGCGGCACATAGCGGTAGAACGCCGTGTCCTCCACGGACTTGGCCCGCAGCGCCGAGGCGGTCTGCGCGAACCGCGTCCGGAACTCCGCGAACCCCGGCCCGTCCCCCGCCACCAGCAGCCCGCGCACCACGTCCACGGCGCCGCCCTCGGCGGGCACCACGAAGGCCCGCCGGGCCTCCTCGGCGGCCTCCTCGGTGACCACGGTGGACACGTCACCGGAGGCGTACGGCCGGTACACCCGCATCCGCACCAGGAGCTCCTGCAGCGCGGTGCGCAGCGCCCAGGGCGCCCGGTCGCGCAGGGCGGGATCCGGCGAGGTCGCGCACGCGCGCGTGGCGACCCGCGTCAGCCGGTCCGTCTCGGCCGCCAGCTCGTGCGTGATCACCTTGTAGGCCGCCCGCCGCACCGTGGTCGCCCAGTCGCCGCCCCGGTCCGTCTGCGGGGCCGCGAACCTCCGGTACTGGCCCAGGAGTTCACCGGCGCCCGCGGGATCCGTGAACAGGCCGTCCACGTGCCGCAGGGCGTCGTACCCGGTGGTCCCCGCGACCGGCCAGCCGGCCGGCAGCTGCTCGCCGTCGGCCAGGATCTTCTCCACGACCGTCCAGCGCCCGCCGGTCGCCTCGTGCAGCCGCGCGAGATAGCCGTCGGGGTCGGCGAGCCCGTCGGGATGGTCCACGCGCAGCCCGTCCAGCACGCCCTCGTGCAGCAGCTGGAGGATCTTGCCGTGGGTGGCCTCGAACACCTCCGGGTCCTCCACCCGCACCCCGATCAGCTCCGAGATGCTGAAGAACCGCCGGTAGTTCAGCTCGGTACGGGCCAGCCGCCACCACACCGGGCGGTACCACTGGGCGTCCAGCAACTCCGGCAGCGGCAGGTCCGCGGTGCCGTCGCGGAGCGGGAAGGCGTGCTCGTGGTAGCGCAGGACGTCCCCGTCGACCGTCAGCTGCCCGAGCACCTCACCGACCGGCCCGCCCAGCACCGGCACGAGCAGCTGGCCGCCCTGCGCCTCCCAGTCGATGTCGAACCAGCGCGCGTACGGCGACTTCGGGCCCTCCCGCAGCACCTCCCACAAGGCGTGGTTGTGGCGGGGGGACATGGCCATGTGGTTCGGCACGATGTCGACGACCAGGCCGAGACCGTGCGACCGCGCGGTGGCCGCGAGTGCGCGGAGCCCGTCCTCGCCGCCGAGTTCCTCCCGCACGCGCGCGTGGTCGACGACGTCGTAGCCGTGCGTGGAGCCGGGGACGGCCTCCAGGACGGGGGAGAGGTGGAGGTGGGAGATGCCGAGCGAGGCCAAGTACGGCACGGCCGCGGAAGCCGCCGAGAAGGGGAAGCTGGGCTGGAGCTGGAGTCGGTAGGTGGCTGTCGGCACGGTGAGGGCAGTTCGCTCGGCTGTCATGCGGACGTATGTACCCGTCTCGTCGGTTTTTGTGTCACAGCGCGGGCCCGGTGGGGGTTGCTCGCGCAGTTCCCCGCGCCCCTGAAGGGGCGCGTCTAAGCGGGCCTCTTCAGAACGGTCAGGCTCCGGCCCACCAACGTCAGACGTTCGCCCCCGTCCACCTTCGGCCCGGCCGACACCGGCTCCGCCAGCGCCGTGTCGACCACCACCTCCCACTGCCGCCCGTGGTTCACCGGTACCAGGAACTCCAGGGGGCCCGGCGAGGCGTTGAACATCAGCAGGAAGGAGTCGTCGGCGATCCGCTGTCCCCTTGTGCCCGGTTCCGAGATCGCGTTGCCGTTGAGGAAGACCGTGAGGGCCGACGCCTGGGCCGAGTCCCAGTCCCGCTGGGCCATCTCGTGGCCCTCGGGGGTGAACCAGGCGATGTCGGAGAGCTCGTCGTGGGTGCCCTCCACCGGGCGGCCGTGGAAGAAGCGGCGGCGCCGGAAGACCGGGTGCTCCTTGCGCAGCCGCGCCATCGCACGCGTGAAGGCCAGCAGGTCGCTGTCGTCGTCGGGGGCCGGCCAGTCCACCCAGGACACCTCGTTGTCCTGGCAGTACGCGTTGTTGTTGCCCTGCTGGGTGCGCGCGAACTCGTCGCCGTGGCTGATCATCGGCACGCCCTGGGACAGCATCAGCGTGGCGACGAAGTTCCGCATCTGCCGTTCGCGCAGTTCGAGGATCCCGGGGTCGTCGGTATGGCCCTCGACCCCGCAGTTCCACGAGCGGTTGTGGCTCTCGCCGTCGCGGTTGTCCTCGCCGTTGGCCTGGTTGTGCTTGTCGTTGTACGAGACGAGGTCGTGCAGCGTGAAGCCGTCGTGGCAGGTGACGAAGTTGATGGAGGCCAGCGGGCGGCGGCCGTCGTCCTGGTAGAGGTCGGAGGAGCCGGTCAGCCGGGACGCGAACTCCGCCAGTGCGCGGGGCTCGCCGCGCCACAGGTCGCGCACGGTGTCCCGGTACTTGCCGTTCCACTCGGTCCACAGCGGCGGGAAGTTGCCCACCTGGTAGCCGCCCTCGCCCACGTCCCACGGCTCGGCGATCAGCTTCACCTGGGAGACGATCGGGTCCTGCTGCACCAGGTCGAAGAACGACGAAAGCCGGTCCACCTCGTGGAACTGCCGGGCCAGGGTCGCCGCGAGGTCGAAGCGGAAGCCGTCGACGTGCATCTCGGTGACCCAGTACCGCAGCGAGTCCATGATCATCTGGAGGACGTGCGGGGACCGCATCAGCAGCGAGTTGCCGGTGCCGGTGGTGTCCATGTAGTAGCGCGGGTCGTCCGTCAGGCGGTAGTACGACTGGTTGTCCAGGCCGCGGAAGGACAGGGTCGGGCCGAGGTGGTTGCCCTCGGCGGTGTGGTTGTAGACCACGTCGAGGATCACCTCGATCCCGGCCTCGTGCAGCGCCCGGACCGCCGACTTGAACTCCAGGACCTGCTGGCCGCGGTCGCCCCAGGAGGCGTACGCGTTGTGCGGGGCGAAGAAGCCGATGGTGTTGTAGCCCCAGTAGTTGTTCAGGTCCATGTCGACCAGCCGGTGGTCGTTCACGAACTGGTGGACCGGCATCAGCTCCAGGGCCGTGACGCCCAGCGCCGTCAGATGGTCGATGACGGCCGGGTGGGCCAGGCCCGCGTACGTGCCGCGCAGCTCCTCCGGCAGGCCCGGGTGGCGCATGGTGAGGCCCTTCACATGGGCCTCGTAGATCACGGTGTGGTGGTACTCGGTGCGCGGCCGCCGGTCGTCGCCCCAGTCGAAGTACGGGTTGATCACCACCGACGTCATGGTGTGCGGTGCCGAGTCCAGGTCGTTGCGCTTGTCGGGGTCGCCGAAGTGGTAGCCGTACACCTCCTCGCCCCAGTGCACCGAACCGCCGATCGCCTTCGCGTACGGGTCGAGCAGCAGCTTCGCCGAGTTGCAGCGCTGCCCGCGCCCGGGGTCGTACGGGCCGTGCACCCGGAAGCCGTAGCGCTGTCCCGGCATCACGCCCGGCAGGTACGCGTGCCGGACGAAGGCGTCGCTCTCCCGCAGTTCCACCGCCGTCTCGGAGCCGTCGTCGTGCAGCAGACACAGCTCCACTCGGTCCGCGTCCTCGGTGAAGACCGCGAAGTTGGTCCCGGCGCCGTCGTACGTGGCGCCGAGCGGATATGCCTCTCCAGGCCAGACCTGCATGAAGTCGACTCTTCCAGGTGCGTCCTGCGCCCGGGGGCGCCTTGGTCATGAGTCTGCCCGAAAGTAATGGAACCCCTTGTGACTTACGTCCCTCTTACTCGGCGACCAGTGCACACAGTGACCGATGTGGTGATGTGTGCCGAACCAGTGGGGCAGACACGTACTCCCTGTGACCAAGGGGGAGTAAGGGGAAGATGTGCGCAAGATAGTGCATCGCCATCTGGGCAAAGTGGTGGCCGGTGCGGGACTGGCGGTAGCGGGGACCGCCGTGATGGTCGGGATCACCCTCCCGGGTACGGCAGGGGCGAACGAGTCGGGAGGGAGCGACGGGAGCGGCGTGGTCGCCGCCCAGCAGGGCGGCCAGGGCCAGGACGCCGTCGAGCCGGGCGTGGTGGAACAGGCTCCGGCCGAGGGGAAGAAGGGCACGGGCAGCGACCCGCTGACCGACGACGAGACCAAGCGCGTCGAACAACTCGCTCTGACCAAGCAGATGTTCAGCGCCGGGGAGAACGTCGAGGGCCGGCGCGGCCCGGAGCGGCTCAGCGTCGATCTCGCCGAGCCCGACGCGAACGAACTGGACAGCCCGAACGCGCCGCGCCGCGCGGACGTGACGTTCTACGACTACCGGGACGACACCCTCGTCACCCGGACTGTGAACCTCGACACCGGCAAGGTCGAGCAGACCACCAGCCGCACGGGCGTCCAGCCGCCGCTCAGTCACGACGAGAACGTCGAGGCGCTCAAGCTGCTGGTCGCCGACCCGCTCGGGGCCGGCCTGAAGGCGGACTTCAAGGACGCCACCGGTAGCGAGCTGACCGACCCGGAGCAGCAGCTGCTGCTCAACAGCGCGGTCTACCGCGCCACTCCGGGCGCACAGCCGGCCGCGCTCGACAAGTGCGGTGAACACCGCTGCGTGCGGCTCTTCCCGAAGGTCAAGAACGGCCCGTGGATCGACGCCAGGTCGCTCATCGTCGACCTGAGCGCACGCAAGGTCGTGAAGCTCGGCGGCTGAGCCGGCTCCTTCGTTCACCCTTCCACCCTGCATCTCCCGTACCAGGAGTCACTTCGTCATGCACCCGAACAGAATCCGCCGTGCCCGCAGGACGGCCGCCGTCGGGCTGTCCGCGGCCGCGCTGGCCGCCGGCGTGACCACCGCGGCCGGACCCGCCGTCGCCCAGCCGAAGCGGGCCGGCGCGGCCGCCGCCGACTGCTCCGCCGCCTACCGCATCGAGCAGAAGCTCTCCACCGGCACCACCTGGCGGATGTGCTGGCGCTACGACAGCAAGGCCGGGCTGGTCCTGGAGCACATCTCCTACCAGCCCAAGGGCGAGTCCGCCCCCATCAAGGTGCTCTCCAGCGCCCGCCTCGCCCAGATCGACGTCCCCTACGACGACGGCAGCGTCGAGTACGACGACCTGACCGGCTTCGGCTTCGCCCAGGGCCTGGTGCCGCTCGACTCGGCCGAGTGCCCCGGCGGCACCATCAAGACCGTCAAGGTCCCCGACGCCTGGGACCCGGCCCACCCGAACGTCAACGGCCTGTGCACGACCACCCGTTCGCGCGGCCACGCGTACCGGATGCAGGCCGACACCGGCAACCGGGTGTACCAGCAGCAGGGCAAGGACCTGCTGATCTACACCGTCAACAAGGTCGGCTGGTACGAGTACATGACCGAGTGGCGGTTCCAGGACGACGGCACGATCAACATGAACGTCGGCGCCACCGGCAGTCTCTCGCCGGGCGACTACGACGCCGGGGACGGCCGCGGCTGGCCGATCGGCAAGGGCGCCCACGCCTATGCCACCAGCCACAGCCACAACGTCTTCTGGAAGCTGGACTTCGACCTCGACGGCTCCTCCAAGAGCCGCGTCGAGCAGTACGACTCGAAGGTCAGCGCCCCCGTGCACGGCCAGGAGGCGCCCAGCAACAAGACCACCCGGACCGACGTCACCAAGGAACTCGCCGGCGACGCCAAGAACATGCGCTGGTGGCGGGTGGTCAGCACGGCCGGCAAGAACAAGGACGGGCACGCGCGGTCGTACGAGATCGTCCAGAGCGCCAGCAACAAGTACCCGGGCCACCCGTTCACTTCGCACGACGTCTACTTCACCCAGTACGACAAGTGCGAGCAGTTCGCCAGCAACAACCCGGGCTGCGCGAGCGATCACCCCAAGACCGTCGACAAGTTCGTGAACGGGCAGACCCTCACCAACCCCGTGGTCTGGGTGAACGTCGGTTTCCACCACATCGCGCGCGACGAGGACCAGCAGCCGATGCCGGTCCACTGGCAGGGCTTCTCCATCGCCCCGCGTGACGTCACCGCTATGAATCCGCTCACTCCGGCCGCCCTTGCTGATCAGAACGGACAGCCCGGAAACGGTAGTTGAGAAACGACCTGGGCATCCGGCTGCACCGCCGACCACTCCCGGAGTACCCTTCCTTGATCGTTGGCACAGGGAGAGCTCGGGGGAGCGGAAGGCGGTGCACGGGGTGGGCTCGGGAGGCCTGGAGCTGCCCCCTGGTGACGAGGGTCACGAGGGGAACTCCACAGACGTCCCGCCCGGCGCGGTGTCCCTGGCCCGGCCGATGGACGCCACGGGCTCCATCGGGCCGGAGCTGGAGTGGGACGCCGACGCCTGGCTGGAGGTGCGTACGCGCGCCCAGCGGGCGGGCCGGGCCTACATCTGGCTGAACCTCGTCGAACAGCGGATGCGAGCGGTGGTGGCCGCCGTGCTGCGGCCCATCTACGAACCCGTCCACGGCGACGAGTGGGTGATCGCCGCGGCCGGCCCGGCCGGCCAGGAGTGGGTCCAGCGGGCGGCCGCGGTCCGCGAGGTCAGCCGCCGCAAGGGGTACCTGCTCGACCTCGCCGACGACAACGTGCTCAGCTTCCTCACCCTGCCGCAGCTGCGCGAGCTGATGGTGCAGCACTGGCCCTGCTTCGAGCCGTACTTCGACGAGCGCCGGGACGTCGAGCTCGCCCTGGACGAGCTGGAGGTGACCCGCAACATCGTCTCCCGCAACCGGGCGCTGTCCGGGGCCGTCCTCGACCAGGCCGAGCGCGCCTCCGCCCGGCTCCTGGAGATGCTCGGCGCGGGCGGCGACGTGCCCTCGGCGCGCCGGCTGCCGGTGGACGCGGTGGAGGACCTCGTCGGCGACCGCTACGCGGACGTCGTGGCCGTCCACCCCGACCGGGTCCGCCTCATGCGCCAGTTCCCGGCCGAGGACCTCTTCGGCGGCGCCCGCCGCCTGGACGCCATCGGCATCGGCCTCAACCTGCTCGTGCAGAACTTCTCCGGCCGCCGGCTGATCCGCCTCGCCGAGACCGGCTGCCGGGTCCGGCTCCTCTTCCTCAACCCCGCCTCCAGCGCCGTCAAGCGCCGCGAACGCGAACTCGGGATGAAACGGGGCGAACTGGGCCGCTCGGTCGAGATGAACATCCTCCACATGCGCCGGGTCCGCTCCCGGCTGCGCGACCCGGGCGCCTTCGAGATCCAGGTGTACGACGACACCCCCCGCTTCTCCGCCTACCTGGTGGACGGCGACGGCGCCGACGGCGTCGCGGTCGTCCAGTCCTATCTGCGCGGGGCGCGCGGAATGGAGTCGCCGGTGCTGGTGCTCCGCAACGGCGGCAAGGTGGTCAAGTCGGACGATGCCGTGGAAACGGGCCTCTTCCCGACGTACCGCGAGGAGTTCGAGATGGCTTGGGCGGATTCGCGCCCCGTGTCCTGACGCGTGTCCCGGCATGTATCCCGGCGGGTGTCCCAGCCTGTGTCCTGGCGGGTGTGCGGCGGTGACGCGCCGCCAAGCGGAACGCGGTCCTCTGATTGTCAGTGGGGCATGCGAGGGTGGAGACCACTGGGGGAAAGCACCACCAAGAAGGGGGGCCGCCCATGGGCTGGCACCAGGAGCTCCTGATCGGCTTCGACCTGGAGACGACGGGTACGGATCCGCGCGAGGCACGGATCGTCACGGGGGCCGTGATCGAGGTCAGGGCCGGGCAGGAACTGGGCCGCCGCGAGTGGCTGGCGGATCCGGGCGTGGAGATCCCGGCCGACGCGGTCGCGGTGCACGGCATCAGCAACGAACGGGCGGCGGCGGAGGGCAGGCCGGCCGACCAGGTCGCCGACGCCCTCGCGGACGTCCTCACGGGCTACTGGAAGACCGGCGTCCCGGTCGTCGCCTACAACGCGACCTTCGACCTCACCCTGCTCTCGGCGGAACTCCGCCGGCACGGACTCCCGTCCCTCTCCGACCGCCTCGGCGGTCTCGCCCCCGGGCCGGTCGTCGACCCGTACACCATCGACCGCTGGGTCGACCGCTACCGCCGCGGCAAGCGGAACCTGGAAGCGGTCTGCGCCGAGTACGGCATCACCCTCGCCGCCGCCCACAACGCCTCTGCCGACGCCCTCGCGGCGGCGCGGCTGGCCGGCGCGATAGCCGAGCGCCACCCGAAGATCGCGGCGCTGGGGCCGGCGGAGCTGCACCGGCGGCAGGTGGAGTGGTATGCGGAGTGGGCGGCCGACTTCCAGAGCTTTCTGCGCCGCAAGGGGGACGCCGACGCGGTGGTGGACGGGGCGTGGCCGCTGCGGGAGCTGGCCGAAGTGGTCTGAGTGCGGACCGGTGGGGGCTGGTCGCGCCCGCGCGGCGGAGCCGCAAATTGACACGGCTCCGCGCCCCTGAAGGGGCGCTACGGCTCAGAAGGGATACCACCGCACCGACTCGTCGCCGTCCCGTAGCGACGCCACCCGGCGTTCGAACTCCGCCAGCGCCTTCGGGTTGGTCGGTGCGTGCTGGGCGACCCACGCACAGCTCGCCGTCTCCCGGGCCCCGCGCAGCACGGAGCACCCCTCCCACTCGCGTACGTCCCACCCGTAGGCCGTGACGAACGAGTCGTAGGCGTCGGCGGGCATCCCGTACCGGTCCCGGGACAGCGCCATCACCACCAGGTCGTGCTCGCGCAGGTCCGAGGAGAAGGTCTCCAGGTCGACCAGGACCGGCCCGTCCGGGCCGACGTGCACATTGCGCGGCAGCGCGTCCCCGTGGATCGGTCCCGGCGTCAGATGGGGCGTCAGCGCGGCCGCGGCCGCCGCGAAGCCGTCGCGGCGCTCCCGCAGATATGCCGCGTCGGCGGGGGCGATCGCGTCGCCGGCCAGCCGCAGCCAGCGCTCCACACCCCCCAGCAGCTCGCGGGGTGGCAACCCGAAGGGAGGTGAGGGCAGTGCGTGGACGATCCGCAGCAGTTCGGCCAGATCCCGCGGCTCGGCCGGCCGCACCGGGTCCGGCAGCCGGTGCCACACCGTCACCGGGTGGCCCTCGACGAGCAGCGCCTTCGGCTCGGCCGCCCGCACGGCCGGCACGTCCGCCTCCGCCAGCCACCCGGCGATCTCCAGCTCCCGCCGGGCCCGGTCGAGGAGCTCACTGTCCCGGCCGACCTTCACCACCAGGTCGTCGGCGGCGAACACCGCGTTCTCGCCCAGGGCCAGGAGCGAGGCGTCGGCCGCCGCACCGGGCAGCACATCCGCCGCGGCCAGTACGTCCCGCGCCCTTGCCTCGTCCATCGTCCGCCTCCGTGTCCGTCGCCGACGCCCGCGCGCCCGCGGCTGTGCGGGTGCACACGGCGCCGACTTTCCGTCGCCAGGCGGCCAGTTTCGCATCCACGGAGGTCGGAACGGGTGCGCGGTGCCTTGACGAGACCTCCGGCCTTCACGACCATGTCCAGGCCTGACCGGGCCGCGCAAAGGGGGATGACGTGGCATTGGCGACGAACGTGGCGAACGGGAGGCGACCGGCCGCCTCCTTCGTGACCGACCGCGGCGCCTGGTTCCTGGTCCTGCCCGCCCTGATCCCGATCCTCGTGCTGAGCGTCGGCCCGCTGCTCTACGGGATCCTGCTGGCGTTCACCGACGCCCAGTCGGGCCGGACCGCGGCGACGCAGTGGATCGGCGGTCTCAACTTCCGGGACCTGTTGCACGACACCCTCTTCTGGGAGTCGTTCCGGATCGGTCTGGTGTGGGCGGTCGGGGTGACCGTGCCCCAGTTCCTGCTCGCGCTCGGCCTCGCCCTCCTGCTCGACCAGGAGTTACGGCTGCGCTGGCTGGCCCGCGCCCTCGCGATCGTCCCGTGGGCGATGCCCGAGGTCGTCGTCGGCATCATCTGGCGGCTGGTCTACAACCCGGACGCGGGCGTCCTCAACGAGACCCTGCGCGACTTCGGCCTCGGCGACGGCCGGGACTGGCTGAGCGGCCTCGGCACCGCCCTGCCCGCCGTGATCGTCGTCGGCGTCTGGGCCGGGATGCCGCAGACCACCGTCGCTCTGCTCGCCGGACTCCAGAACACCCCGCGCGAACTGCACGAGGCGGCGGCCGTGGACGGCGCGGGCGCCTGGCGACGCTTCCGGACGGTCACCTGGCCCGCCCTGAGACCGATCGCCCTGGCCATCACCGCGCTCAACCTGATCTGGAACTTCAACTCCTTCGCCCTGGTCTACGTCCTCACCAACGGCGGACCCGGCGGCAAGACCCGGCTGCCGATGCTCTTCGCCTACGAAGAGGCCTTCCGCTACGGCCAGTTCGGGTATGCGGCCGCGATGGGGTGCGTGATGGTCGCACTGATCGCGGTGCTCCTCGCCGTCTTCCTGGCGGGGCGGCTGCGCGGAGGCGAGGACGCGTGAGGACTCGACCCGCGGCGCGCGCCGGCCAGTACGCGGCCCTGCTCGCCTACCTCGTCTTCCTGGCCTTCCCGCTCCTGTGGCTGCTCTCCACGGCCTTCAAGTCACCGACCGAGCTGGGCAGTCTGCACCCCACCTGGATCCCCCGGCACCCGACCCTGGCCAACTTCCGCCAGGCCTTCGACGAACAGCCCCTGCTCCGCGCCGGCCTCAACTCCCTGCTCGCCGCGCTGGGCGCCGCGCTCATCGCCGTACTCCTCGCGACCCCGATGGCGTACGTCATGGCCCGGCGCCGTACCGCGCTGTCCCGGGCGGCGACCGGATGGGTGGTGGTCAGCCAGGCCTTCCCGTTCGTCCTGGTGATCATCCCGCTGTTCCTGGTGTTGAAGAACCTGCGGCTGATCGACTCCCTGTTCGGGCTGGTGATGGTGTACGTGGTGTGGGCGCTGCCGTTCGCGCTGTGGATGCTCGTCGGGTACGTCCGGGCGGTGCCCGTCGAACTGGAGGAGGCGGCGGCCGTGGACGGGGCCGGGCGGCTGCGGACGCTGGTGTCGGTGACGGCACCGCTGCTGGCGCCCGGGATCGTCGCGACCGGGCTGTTCGCCTTCG
This sequence comes from Streptomyces sp. NPDC058464, assembly GCF_042721035.1. Classification (NCBI taxonomy): domain Bacteria; kingdom Bacillati; phylum Actinomycetota; class Actinomycetes; order Kitasatosporales; family Streptomycetaceae; genus Streptomyces; species Streptomyces sp. NPDC058464. The sequence continues at coordinate 90,410 of NZ_JBHXMA010000025.1, read as the reverse complement.
TCACCGCGTGGAACGAGTTCTTCTTCGCGCTGGTGCTGCTGAAGACACCGGAGAAACAGACCCTGCCGGTCGTCCTCACCCATTTCATCGGCGCGGAGGGCGTGGCCGACCTGGGCCCGCTGGCGGCGGCCGCCTTCCTCGCCACCCTGCCCTCGCTGGTCGTCTTCGCGCTGGTGCAGCGGCGGATCACGGGCGGGATGCTCGCCGGGGCGGTGAAGAGCTGATGCGCACCAGGATCGGCACGGCGGTCGTCGTCCTCCTCCTGCTGCTCGCGGGCTGTACCTCCGCATCCCGCACCGGCGGCCCGATCACCCTCCGTTTCCAGTCCCTCGCCTGGCAGGACGAGTCGGTCACCGCCAACAAGGAGCTGGTGAAGGAGTGGAACGCCACCCATCAGGACGTCAAGGTCGAGTACGTCCAGGGAAGTTGGGACAGCGTCCACGACCAGCTGCTCACCTCCTTCGAGGGCGGTGAGGCACCGGACATCATCCACGACGCCTCCGACGACCTCGCGGACTTCGCCTACGGCGGCTACCTCGCCGACCTGAGCGATCTGCTGTCCGCCCGACTCAAGTCCGACATACCGCAGCGCAGTTGGCAGACGGCGACCTTCGGGAACGGTGTCTACGGCGTGCCCTTCCTCCAGGAGCCGCGCGTCCTGATCGCCAACAGGACCTGGCTCGCCGAGGCCGGTGTGCGCATACCCACCCCCGAACACCCCTGGACGTGGGCCGAGTTCCGGCAGATCACCGAACAGCTCAGCGGCGGCGGCAAGTACGGTGTCGCCTGGCCGCTCAAGGAGCCCGTCTCCGCCACGCTCAACCTGTCGCTGTCGGCGGGCGGGCAGCTCTTCCACCGGGGCGCCGACGGCAAGGTGACCGTGCGCTTCGGGGCCGCCGACCAGGTCGTGCCGCGCACGATCCACGACCAGGTCGACATGGACCACAGCGCACCCGGCTCCACCCTGGGCAGCGGCGGCTCGGACACCCTGCCGGGCTTCTTCGCGGGCAAGTACGCGATGGTCCCGCTCGGCTTCTCCTACCGTCAGCAGATCGTGCAGCAGGCCCCCAAGGGCTTCGCGTGGGAGGTGCTGCCCGCCCCGGCCGGCGCCGACGGCCTCGCCCAGGGTGTCAGCCCGCAGACGCTGTCCATCGCCCAGGACAGCCCGCACAAGAAGGAGGCGGCCGAGTTCGTCGACTTCCTGCTCCGGCCCAGGAACATGGTCCGGCTCGCCCTCGGCGACTGGATGCTGCCCACCGGCACGCAGGCCCTGGCCGATCCGGCCCTGCACACCGCCACGTACGGCTGGGCCACCGGGACCGCGCTCGCCTCACACCTCAGCCCGGCTCCCGCCCAGACGGTCCGCGGCTACCCCGAGTGGAAGGACAAGGTGGCCACCCCAGCCCTCCAGGAGTACTACAGCGGCGCCATCGGCCTCACCGCACTCCGCCAACGCCTGGAGAAGGACGGCAATCTGGTGCTGGCCCGCTACCAGCGCTGAGACCAGAAGGGGACAGGACCCGTTGGCTCCCCCGGAGACCAACGGACCCTGTGTCAGAGGGTGGTGCACCGCGCGGTTCAGACGCGCAGCCGCTCCTCCTCGCCCCGCGTCACCGGCGCCACCGCCTCCGGCGACTCGTCGTGCGTCAGGTCCGGCAGCCACCGCAGCCAGCTCGGCAGGTACCAGTTGCGCTCGCCGAGCAGGGCCATCACCGCCGGGAGCAGCACGCCCCGGATGATCGTCGCGTCGATGAGGACCGCGGCCGCCAGGCCCACGCCCATCTGCTTCATGGACTGCATGGACAGCGTGCCGAAGATCGCGAACACGGCGACCATGATGACGGCGGCGCTGGTGACGACCCCGGCCGTGGTGACCACGCCGTGCTGGATCGCGTCCTTGGTGGACCGGCCGCGCAGCCGGGCCTCACGGATCCGGGAGACCACGAACACGTGGTAGTCCATGGACAGGCCGAACAGGATCACGAAGAGGAACAGCGGCAGCCAGGTGACGATCGCGCCGACGCCCTGGGCGCCCACCAGCGAGGCGCCCCAGCCGTGCTGGAAGACGGCGACGAGGATGCCGTAGGCGGCGCCCACCGAGAGCAGGTTGAGCAGGATCGAGGTGATCGCGACCGTCAGCGAGCGGAACGACAGCAGCATCAGGAGGAAGGCGAAGACGACGACGAAGGCGAAGACCGGGACCACCGAGCCGAGCAGCTGGTCGTTGAAGTCCTGGTTGCCCGCGACGTTTCCGGTGATCGGCGCCTGCACGCCGTCGACCTTGCCGAGAGTGGCCGGCCGTACCTCGTCGCGCAGCTTCTGCAGGCTCTGGCCGGCCTTGTCCATGTCGGAGCCGCCGACCAGCGGTACGGAGATCAGGGCGACGTTCTGGGCGTCGTGCAGTTTGATGTCGACCGGGCCGCGCGAGGCGCCGGAGCTGATCGCCCGGTCCTTGAAGTCGGTCAGCGCCTGCCGGACCTCGGGGGCGTTGATGTCCTTCGCCTTGACGACCACCTCGGCCGGTTCGGAGCCGCCCGGGAAGGCCTGGTTGACGCGGTCGTAGGTCTGCACGATCGGCAGCGAGTTCCCGAACTCCTGGTCCAGGGTGAGCTGCGAGGTCTTCATGCCGAGGGCGGGCGCGGTGACCGCGAGCAGCGCGCCGACCGCGACGAGCACGGAGACCAGCGGCTTGGCGAGCACGCCCCGCAGCACGGCCGTCCAGAAGCGGCTCTCGGAGGGCCCGTGGGCCCGCTTGCGGCGCAGGAAGGGGAGACGGCCCTTCTCGACCCGGTGGCCCAGCAGGGAGAGCAGGGCGGGCAGGACGGTCACGGAGCCGACCATGGCGACCGCGACGACCATCAGGGAGGCGAGGCCCATCGCCTCGAACTCGGCGAGGCCGGTGAAGAGCATGCCCGCCATCGCCACGCACACCGTGACACCGGAGACGATGATCGCCCGGCCGCTGGTGGCGGCGGCGATCCGGAGCGCGGCACCCGCGTCCCGGCCGGCCTCCCGCTCCTCGCGCTCCCGGCGCAGGTAGAAGAGGCAGTAGTCGACACCGACGGCCATGCCGACCAGCAGCATCACGGAGTTGGCGGTGTCGCTCATCGGCTGCAGGTGGCTGACCAGCCCCATCAGGCCCATCGTCGCCATGATCGCGGTGATCGCCAGACCCACCGGCAGCAGTGCGGCGACCAGGGCGCCGAAGGCGATCAGCAGGATGCCGAAGGCCACCGGCACCGCGGAGTACTCGGCCCGCTGGAAGTCCTTGCCGAAGGCGTCGTCGTACTGCTTGTTCATGCTGGCGCCGCCGATCTCCTCGATCCGCAGCGTGCCGTGCGTCTTCTGGACCCCGGCCACCGCGTCCAGGACCGGCTGGACCCGGTCGCCGGCGGTCTCGGAGTCACCGCGCATGTCGAACTGGACCAGTACGCTGCGGCCGTCCTTCGAGATCGTCCCGGCGGTGTAGGGCGAGGTGACGTCCGTGACCCTGCCGGTGCCGTCGACGGCCTTCATGACCTCCGTGACGGCGGCCCTGAAGGCGGCGTCCGTGGCCTTCACCGACGGGTCCTTCGACTGGACCAGGACCGTCTCGCTCGCCGGTTCCTTGATGCCCGCGTCGTCGATGATCTTCGCCGCGGTGTGGGTCTCGCCCTTCAGCTGGTCGCTCTCGTCGACGTCGACCCGGCCGGCCGCCGAGCCGAGCCCCATCGCCAGGACGACGAACAGCACCCATATACCGACGGCGGCCCAGCGGTGCCGGGCGCTCCAGCCGCCGGCCCGGGCGGCCAGCCCCCGCACCCGCGTCTCTCCGTTGCCCTTGACGGGATCCATGACGGAAATGCCCCCTCGTGTGCGGTGACGACCCCCCGGTCGCCACGAGCTCTTCACGACTTCCTTCGTTCGATTCGAAGGTATGGGGCCGATAAGACCGACTCCTCGTGCTGTCCGGTGAAGTACGGCGGCCGCCTCTCGTCGCCGAGGAGGATGTCGGGCCCTTACATCTATCCACCCATCTCGGGGGTGATGATCAGGGCTGTCCCTTCCGACGACGGGGATCCTCTTTGTGATTGCGAAACCTTGTTGAACAAGTCACAGGTGCGTGTAGGAGTTGCTCCGGGCCGGTCCGATCGGCCAGAGTTTCGGGCAACCCGGGTTGCCCGGCACGGCCGTCGTGCCCACCCCCACGGGGCACGACGGCCGTTCTAAGGTGTTCGAATGACGACGTATGCGGCACTGCTGCGCGGGATCAACGTGGGCGGCAACAAGAAGCTCCCGATGGCCGAACTGCGCGCACTGATGACCGGCCTCGGGTACGGCTCCGTCCAGACCTACCTGCAGAGCGGGCAGGCCGCCTTCACCGCCGCCCACGGTGACGCCGAGTCCCTCGCGGCGGAGCTGGCCAAGGCGATCGAGGAGCGGTTCGGCTTCTCGGTCGACGTGCTCGTCCGCGACCACGCCTACCTGAAGGCGGTCGTCGAGGCCTGTCCCTTCCCGGCCGCCGAGCTGGCCGCCAAGCAGCTCCACGTCACCTACCTCTCCGAGCCGGTGGCCCCGGAGCGCTACGCGGACATCGACCCCGCCGCCCACCTCCCCGAGGAGTTCCGGCTGGGCGACCGCGCGCTGTACCTCCATGTTCCGGACGGCCTCGGCCGCTCCAAGCTCGCCGAGGCGCTGTCCCGGCCCCGGATCCACAAGGGGCTGATCGCCACGACCCGGAACTGGAACACCGTCGTCAAGCTGGTGGAGCTCACGGCCGGGGAGGCGTGACCCCGGACCGGGAGGCCTGACCCCGGACCCTGGCCCAGGGGCGGGACCGACGCCTGTGCGAGGCTCGTCCCATGCGCTACATCATCATCGGAGCAGGTGCCGTCGGCGGTGCGATCGGCGGCCGGCTGGCCGGCGCGGGACACGAGGTCGTCCTGGTGGCGCGGGGCGCGCACCACACGGCGCTGCGGGACGGCGGGCTGCGGCTGAAGGTGCCGGACGGCGAGTACACGTACCGGCTGCAGGCCGTCACCGGGCCCGGGGAGCTGGGCGAGCTGCGGGCGGACGACGTACTCCTCCTCGCCGTCAAGACACAGGACACCGTGACCGCCCTGGGGAGCTGGGGGCCGGCACCGGTCGCGGGCGGCGGCACGGCGGCGGAGCGGCTGCCCCTGTTCTGCGCCCAGAACGGCGTGGAGGGCCAGCGCCTCGCCCTGCGCGTCTTCCGGCACGTCTACGGGGTCTGCGTCTGGCTGCCGTCGACCTTCGTCGAACCGGGCGTCGTCTCCGCCGGCGGCGCCCCGCTCACCGGCATGCTGCACCTGGGCCGGCACCCGCACGGCACCGACGCGACCGCCCGGCTGGTCGCCGCCGACCTCGAGAAGTCGCACTTCGAGGCGCCGGTCGTGCCCGACGTGGCGCGCTGGCAGTACGCCAAACTGCTGTCCAACCTGGGCAACGCGCTGGAGGCCGTCGCCGGGCCCGTCGCCGACGACGCGGCCATGACCCTGTTCGAGCGGGTGCGGGCCGAGGGCGCGGCCGTACTCGACGCCGCCGGGATCGCGTACGCGAGCGTCGAGGAGCAGCGGGCGCTGCGGGGCCACAAGGTGGACCTGGTCCCGCTGGCGGGCGCCCCGCGCGGCGGCGGTTCCTCGTGGCAGTCCCTCAGCCGCGGCACCGGCACCATCGAGGCCGACTACCTCAACGGCGAGATAGCCCTGCTGGGCCGCCTGCACGGCGTGCCGACCCCGCTCAACGACCTGCTCCAGCAACTGGCCAACACGTTCGCGCGCGAGCGCCGGGATCCGGGCTCGCTGCCGGTCGGGGACCTGGTGCGGCTGGCCGCCGGGGCTGTCGCGTTTGTTCAAGAGGTCTGACCGGCCGATTCCTGACCTGGGACGATGACGTAAGACGACCTGAAGCTCGTGCACATGTACACGACCGGATGTGCCGCCGAGGCGGCGCGTGTCGCCCTTGGCGTCACGGCGGCACAGCTCGGCAGCCGCACCGGCCTGCGGTACCGCGTCTCCGACGACACGGCTCGCTTCGTCGTCGACGTGGTCGAGCGGCACGGCGAGGTCTGCCGGCAGTACGACGGCTTCGCCGACCCGGTGCCGGAGCCGGATGACGCCCCGGTCTTCGACCGCCCGCTGGCCTCATGCGGGCGGGACCCCGGGCCCGCCCGGGGCTGACCGGCATGACCTTGACCAACTGGCCGCAAATGAAGAGTCGTTGGGTGGCTTAACCGGTAAAGCCCCTGGTGTGACACGTCCGCCTGGTATGGCGCAGAAGTTAGAGCAGGCCGCGACAGCGACGCGCGCGAGAGCCCCGTCGCAGGCCGGCCGTTCGCGGTCCGACGTCACAGGGGAGCGCCGGACCGCGAACGCACCCGGCGTCATTGATGATGCACATATCCACATGGATTTCACAGCAGTCGTGCGATTTGCTCCGCGAAGCTCTGAAGAAGCTCAAAAAATGCCGTGTCCGCATCACCCGCCGCAAATTTGGCTTGCTCCCTAGGTGATCTTCCTGATACATATTTCGAGGTCGTCATCCACAGAAAAACCGGGGGTTTTGTCGAATGTATGTGAAGCGTCTCGCCGTGTTTGCGGCCACCCTGTCACTCGGTGTCGTCGGAAGCCTTGCCGCGGCGGGGGAGGCATCGGCCAACGCCTCCTACTGGCGTACGATCCATTTCACGCACGGTAAGAAGATCTGCCTGGCCATCCAGTCGAAGGCCAGCACGAGCAAGGGTAAGCGCGAGCAGATCCAGAAGTGCAACGACGGCACGGCCCAGGTCTGGCGGATGGACTTCGCCAAGTACAACGGTACGGTCGTGGCTACGTTGCATCCGGCCTCGGACACCGGGAAGTGCCTCGACGGCGCCAAGACGGAGAAGACCGGCAGTGAATGGCTGTTGCATGCCACGAAGTGCGGCAGTTCGACCACTCAGAAGTGGAAGTACGTCACTTCGGACACGTCGGCCTACTGGGGTGCGCAGAATTACAAGACCGGTCTTTGCATCGCACCGCACAACAAGAGCAACAAGGTCGGCACCTGGATCGTGACGGCCAAGTGCAACAGCAAGACCAGCGGCGGGCAGATCCTCCAGAGCAAGTAGGAAGATCCCCGCATTCGGGGAGGAAGCCCGTACGTTCCGGTGCGTTGAATTTATGGATTCAACGCACCGGAATTCTTCTTTCCGGCAGACTCCGAAGAATCGCTGTTGCTCACGCGCTCATGCTCGGCAGCACCAGCAGCTTCTCCGAGGCCTCGTCGTGCCGTTCGAGCAGCACACGTGCCACTTCCGGCGTCGGCCCCAGGACGTCGGCCAGTACGTCTGCCTGCGCCGCGCCTCGCGCGATGCGGTCGGGCAGGAAGCCCGGAGCGAGGACGTACGGGGCCACCGCGACCCGGGCGCAGCCCAGCTCCCTGAGCTCGCGTACCGCGTCCTCGGTGCGGGGGAGGGCCGCGGAGGCGAACGCAGGCCGCACGGCGTACCAGCCGGTGCGCCGCCACTCCCGCGCGATGTCTGCGATCACTGCGATCGCCTCCGGGTCGGTGGACCCCGCAGAGGCCAGCACGACCCCGGTCGAGGACTTGTCCGCGGGGGGTAGCCCGGCCTCGTACAGGCGCCGCTCCAGGGCCGACAGGAGCAGCGGGGACGGGCCGAGCACGTCCGCCTGCCGGATCCGCAGCCGCGGCGGCGCACCCTGTAGTACGGCCGGGATGTCCGCCTTCGCGTGGAAGGCGCGGGTCAACAGCAACGGCAGGGCCACGACGTCACGGACACCCTCCGCCGCCAGGGACTCCAGTACCCCGTGCACGGACGGGATGTTGAAGTCGAGGAAGCCCGTCTCCACGCGCAGCCCGGGCCGCAGCGACCGTACCCTGCGCACCAGGGCGTGGACGGTCGCCGCATGCCGCGGATCACGGCTGCCGTGGGCGATGACGAGGAGAACGGGCTTCGTACGCATGGACCTCAGCTCTTCACCAGCAGACCACGGCTGCGCAGCACCCACCGCTCCAGCGGACTGAAGATCAGCAGGTCGATCGCGATGCCGACGAACAGGATGAGCAGGATGGCGAGGAAGACCGTCGCCATGTCGCTGTTGGTACGGCCCACCTCCAGCAACTGCCCGAGACCCATGCCCATGTCCGGCGACTGGGCGATGATCTCGGCGGCCATCAGCGAACGCCAGGAGAAGGCCCACCCCTGCTTCAGGCCGGCCACATAGCCGGGCAGTGCCGCCGGCATCACGATGTGCCAGGTGCCGCGCAGACCCGTCGCACCCAGGGTGCGGCCCGCGCGCAGGAACAGCGGGGGGATCTGGTCGACACCTGACACCAGACCGTTGGCGATCGAGGGGACCGCGCCGAGCAGGATCACCGTGAACATCACCGAGTTGTTCAGGCCCAGCCAGATCACCGCGGGCGCGACCCAGGCGACCGAAGGCAGCGACTGGAGCCCGGAGAGGATCGGGCCGAACGCCGCGCGCACGAACTTCACCCGCGCCACCAGCAGGCCCAGCGGCGTGCCGATGGCCAGCGCGAGCAGGAAGCCGAGCAGACCGCGGGAGACGCTGCCCCAGATGTAGCTGAGCAAAGTCCCCTTGACCCACTGGTCCTCGACCGCGCCCCAGACGTCGGCGGGGGAGGGCAGCTTCGACGGGTTATCGACGACCGGGTAGAGCAGGCTCCAGGCCACCAGCACCACGGCGATGGCGACGATGGGCGGAAGGATCTTGTTCTTGAAGGTCTCCGCGAACGGCGTACGGCCGGTGGCCGTGGTCTCCAGCGCGTCGAGACCCGCCTCCACGCTTCCGGCGTCCTGCGCCGGCGTTGTCTCAGTGCTGGCCATGACGGCGGATCTCCCCACGCAGTACGTCGGTTATCTCAAGGGACAGTTCGGCAACCGGCGCGTCCTCGATGCGGCGTGGCTGCGGGATGCCGACTGTCCACTCGCGCGCGATCCGTCCCGGGCGGGACGACAGCAGGATCACCCGCTGGGCGAGCCGCACCGCCTCACGCACGTTGTGCGTGACGAAGAGGACGGACAGGCCGGTCTCCGCCCAGATCCGGGTCAGTTCGTCGTGCAGCACGTCTCGCGTGATGGCGTCCAGGGCCGCGAACGGCTCGTCCATCAGTAGCAGACTGCTTTCCTGAGCGAGCGCCCGGGCCAGTGCCACGCGTTGCCGCATACCGCCCGACAGCTCGTGGACGCGCTTGCCGTACGCACCCTTCAGTCGGACGAGTTCGAGCAGTTCCTCGGTCTTGCCCCGCCGGTCGTTCTTCGGAACTCCCCTGAGCTTGAGGGCGAGTTCGATGTTCTTGCCCGCGGTCAGCCATGGGAAGAGCGCGTGCTCCTGGAACATCAGGGCCGGGCGGCCGTCCGTGGCGATGGAGCCGACGGTCGGCTGGTCCAGGCCCGCCACCAGGTTCAGCAGGGTGGACTTGCCGCAGCCCGAGGCCCCCAGGAGGGTGACGAACTCGCCGGGCGCGACATCGAGGCTGATGTCGTCCAGGACGAGCTGCTGCCCGCCCGGTCCTGCGAAGGACTTCGAGACATGCTCAAGGCGAGCGGCGTACTCCACCGACTCTTCCGCCTTGGCGAGGGTCGTTGCCATGGTCGTCACCTCCTGGGAACTCATCGGGCGTGGATCAGCTGGCGCCGAGACCGGCGTCGTCGACCGTGCTCTCGCCCTCGGCCTTGAGGACCTTGTTGAGGATCGTGAGGTCGTAGATGCCCTTCAGATCGGGCTTCTCCAGCAGACCGGCCTTGACCGCGTGGTCCGCCTCGGTGTTGAGGGTGGAGGCCAGCGGGTCGTCGGTGAACTGGATCGACTTCCAGGCAGGATCCAGGACGTTCGCCGGGAGCGCCTTGCCGGAGTCAGCCTCGAGCTGCTTGTTGGCGACCGCCTTCGCCTTGTCGGAGTTGGCGTTGATCCACTTGTTGGCCTCGACCGAGGCCTTCAGCACCGCCTCGACGGCCTTCGGGTGCTCCTTCAGGAAGTCGGCCCGCACGATGATGTTCGTGATCACGAACTTCTTGTCCGGCCACAGCGACGCCTCGTCGAGGAGTACCTTGCCCCCCTCGGCGACCAGCTTGGACGCGGTCGGCTCCGGCACCCAGGCACCGTCGATGGCGCCGGACGCGTAGGCGTCCGGGGTGATCTTGTTGTCGGTGCGGACCACCGACACATCACCCTTGCCGGTGTTCGCGTCGACCTTCCAGCCCTGGTCGGCGATCCAGTTGAGGAACGCCACGTCCTGCGTGTTGCCCAGCTGCGGCGTCGCGATCTTCTTGCCCTTGACGTCCGCCAGCGTCTTGATCTTCTTCGGGTTGACGACGAGCTTCACACCGCCGGACGCCGAACCACCGATGATCTTCAGGCCCTTGCCGTTCGACTTGACGTATCCGTTGATCGAGGGAGAGGGGCCGATCCAGCCGATGTCGATGGAGCCCGAGTTGAGAGCCTCGATCTCCGAGGGGCCCGCATTGAAGATCTGGTACGCGGCCTTGGTGGCGCCCAGCTCCTTCTGGAACAGGCCCTGCTGACGGGCGACCAGCGCGGTGCCGTGGGTCAGGTTGCCGAAATAGCCGATCTTGACGGAGTCGAGACCTTCGATCTTCGACGAGCCGGCGGCGACCTTCTCCTTGGCGTTGTCGGTCGTGGACTTGGACCCGTAGCCGCAAGCGGCGAGCGTGAGAAGCGGAAGTGCGGCTACCACGGCGATGCCGCGGCGAAGGAGCGTTGAGCGGTTGACAGGCACGGGAGGCTTTCCTCTCGTTGGCCCGGCGGTCACGGTCTTTCAGGTCGTGGCCGGGAGGTCGGCAGGTCTTCGTCGCATCCGGGACGTCGGGTGGGGGGCCGGGGCGCGCAGGCAGTGCGCGTACGTCTTCACGCACATCGCGCCACCCCGCCCTGCCCGCTCCCGAGGTCGCCGCTGCCGACGCGGCCGCCCTCCTTCGCGAACGTCGCGTAGACGTCGGTCATCGTCATGTCAGAAGTCCCAGCCGTCGTCTTCGGTCTCGTCCTTGACCGGCTCGGGGGAGGCGAACGACTCGCCGACCATGCCCGCGGTGAGCGTGGTGCCGTCGGCGGGGTCGATCAGGATGAACGAGCCGGTGCGGCGCGAGTCGGCGTAGGAGTCGACCGGCAGCGGCTCGGCGGTACGGATCTTCACCCGGCCGATGTCGTTGGCGACGAGCTGCCCCGGGTGCGGGTGCAGGGACAGGTCGTCGAGCGTGAGACGGGACGGGATGTCCTTGACGACCGCCTTGACCGTGCGGGTGCCGTGCTTGAGCAGCACCCGGTGGCCGACGGTCAGCGGCTGGTCGGCGACGTGGCAGACGGTCGCCTCGACGTCCTGGGTGGTCGCCGGGGCGTCCTTCGTCGGCACGATCAGGTCGCCGCGCGAGACGTCGATGTCGTCCGCGAGCAGGATGGTCACCGACTGGGTGGTCCACGCCGTGTCGACCGGCTTGCCGAGCAGGTCGATGCCGGAGATCGTCGTCGTACGGCCGGACGGCAGGACCGTGACCGCCTCGCCGACGTGGAAGGTGCCGGCCGCGATCTGGCCGGCGTAACCGCGGTAGTCCGGGTGCTCGGCGGTCTGCGGGCGGATCACGTACTGCACGGGCAGCCGCGCGTGGCAGTGGCTCAGGTCGTGGGCGACCGGGACGGTCTCCAGGTGCTCAAGGACGGTGGGGCCGCCGTACCAGTCCATGTTCGCGGACGGCTCCACGACGTTGTCGCCGACGAGCGCCGAGATCGGGATCGCGGTGACCTCGGGGACGCCCAGCTCGGTCGCGTACGCCGTGAACTCCTCGGCGATCCCCGCGAAGATCGACTCCTGGTAGCCGACCAGGTCCATCTTGTTCACGGCCAGCACGACGTGCGGGACGCGCAGCAGGGCGGCGATCGCGGCGTGCCGGCGGGTCTGCTCGACGACGCCGTTGCGGGCGTCGACCAGGACCACGGTCAGCTCGGCGGTGGAGGCACCCGTCACCATGTTGCGGGTGTACTGCACGTGGCCCGGGGTGTCGGCGAGGATGAACCGGCGCTTCGGGGTGGCGAAGTAGCGGTACGCCACGTCGATGGTGATGCCCTGCTCGCGTTCGGCGCGCAGCCCGTCGGTGAGGAGGGCGAGGTCGGGGGCGTCCTGGCCGCGGCTGGCGGAGGCGCGCTCGACGGCCTCCAGCTGGTCGGTGAGGACCGACTTGGAGTCGTGCAGCAGCCGTCCGACGAGGGTGGACTTGCCGTCGTCGACGGAGCCGGCGGTGGCGAACCGCAGCAGGGTCGTCTCGGTGAGGCCGAGTTCCGTGGTGCTGGTGCTCATGCTTAGAAGTACCCCTCGCGCTTGCGGTCTTCCATCGCGGCCTCGGAGAGCTTGTCGTCGGCCCGGGTGGCGCCGCGCTCGGTGAGCCGGGAGGCGGCGATCTCGGCGATCACGGCGTCCAGCGAGTCGGCGCCGGAGTCGACGGCGCCGGTGCAGGACATGTCGCCGACGGTCCGGTAGCGCACCTGGCGCTTCTCGACCGTCTCGCCGTCCTTCGGGCCGCCCCACTCGCCGGCGGTCAGCCACATGCCGCCGCGCTGGAACACCTCGCGCTCGTGCGCGAAGTAGATCTGCGGCAGCTCGATGCCCTCGCGGGCGATGTACTGCCAGACGTCCAGCTCGGTCCAGTTGGAGAGCGGGAACACGCGGACGTGCTCGCCGGGGGCGTGCCGGCCGTTGTAGAGGTTCCACAGCTCGGGGCGCTGGCGGCGCGGGTCCCACTGCGAGAACTCGTCGCGCAGCGAGAACACCCGCTCCTTGGCGCGGGCCTTCTCCTCGTCGCGGCGGCCGCCACCGAAGACCGCGTCGAAGCGCTCGCTCTGGATCTTCTCCGTCAGCGGCAGCGTCTGGAGCGGGTTGCGGACGCCGTCCGGCCGCTCGCGCAGTACGCCGCGGTCGATGTAGTCCTGGACGGAGGCCACGTGCAGGCGCAGTCCGTGCTGCTCGACCGTGCGGTCGCGGTAGGCGAGGACCTCGGGGAAGTTGTGTCCGGTGTCCACGTGCAGCAGCGAGAACGGGATCGCGGCCGGGGCGAAGGCCTTGAGCGCCAGGTGCAGCATGACGATGGAGTCCTTGCCGCCGGAGAACAGGATCACCGGCCGCTCGAACTCGCCCGCCACCTCGCGGAAGATGTGGACCGCCTCGGACTCCAGCGCGTCCAGGTGGGACAGGGCGTACGGGGTGCCCGTGCCCTCCCCGTGAGCCGCCACGGTCGTCGTCATGCCAGTCCTTTCCCGCTCAGCAGGGCGTGCACGGACGCCGCCGACTCCTGCACGCTCTGGTGCTGCGACTCGATCCGCAGATCGGGCGTCTCGGGCTCCTCGTACGGGTCGTCGACGCCGGTCAGCCCGGTCAGTTCACCCGCGGCCTGCTTGGCGTACAGACCCTTCACGTCGCGTACGGAGCACACCTCGACCGGGGTCGCCACGTGCACCTCGACGTACGCGGTGCCGTTCTCGTCGTGGCGCCCCCGCACCGCGTCGCGGCTGTCCGCGTAGGGGGCGATCACCGGGACGAGCGCCTTGACGCCGTTGCGGGCCAGCAGCTCGGCGACGAAGCCGATGCGCTGCACGTTGGTGTGCCGGTCCTCGCGGCTGAAGCCGAGGCCCGCCGAGATGAACTCGCGGATCTCGTCGCCGTCGAGCACCTCGACGAGGTGGCCCTCCTCGCGCAGCCGGGCGGCCAGCTCGTACGCGATGGTGGTCTTGCCGGCACTCGGCAGACCCGTGAGCCAGACGGTGGCTCCGGTCGTCACGTCGTTCTCCTGGTTCGTCGATGGGGTCGTCTGGGTCTGAGTCGTCTGGGTCCGGGGCGTCTGGGTCGTCGAAAGCCCGTTGGCCGTCATCCGTGCAGTCCGCACTCGGTCTTGGCCCGCCCCGCCCAGCGCCCGGCGCGTGCGTCCTCGCCCTCCAGCACCCGGCGGGTGCAGGGCGCGCAGCCGACGGACGTGTAGCCGTCCATCAGCAGCGGGTTGGTCAGGACACCGTGTTCGGCGACGTAGTCGTCCACGTCGTCCTGGGTCCAGCGGGCGATCGGGGAGATCTTGACCTTCTGCCGATTCTCGTCCCAGCCGACGACCGGGGTGTTCGCCCGGGTCTCGGACTCGTCGCGGCGCAGCCCGGTCGCCCAGGCCGTGTACTTCGTCAGACCCCGCTCCAGGGGCAGGACCTTGCGGAGCCTGCAGCACAGGTCGGGGTCGCGGTCGTGCAGCCTGGGGCCGTACTCGGCGTCCTGCTCGGCGACGGTCTGGCGCGGGGTGAGGGTGATGACGTTGACGTCCATCACGGCCTCGACCGCGTCCCGGGTGCCGATGGTCTCCGGGAAGTGGTAGCCGGTGTCGAGGAAGACGACGTCGACGCCCTTCTGGACGCGGGACGCCAGATGGGCCACCACCGCGTCCTCCATGGAGGAGGTCACGCAGAAGCCCCTGCCGAAGGTGTCCACCGCCCACTGGAGGATCTCCAGGGCGGAGGCGTTCTCCAGGTCGCGGCCGGCCTGCTCGGCCAGCGCCTTCAGTTCGTCGGTCGTCCGGTCTTCCTGAGCCGTGGTCATATCCGTTCCCCTCCAGCTTCGGAGTGCTTCAGCCCCCGGGCGAGCAGCCCGAGGAACTTCAGCTGGAATGCGCGATTGCAGGCCGCGCATTCCCAGGCGCCGTGGCCCTGCTCGTTCGGACGCAGGTCCTCGTCGCCGCAGTAGGGGCAGTAGAAGGGGGCGGCCCGCTCGCTCATGAGAGGGCCTCCTCACTGGCGCGGGACGCCCAGACGGCGAACCGCTCGCCGTCCTCGCGCTCCGCCTGGAAGCGCCGGAGCACCCGCTCGACGTAGTCCGGCAGCTCCTCCGAGGTCACCTTGAGACCGCGGACCTTGCGGCCGAACCCGGCCTCCAGGCCGAGCGCGCCGCCCAGGTGCACCTGGAAGCCCTCGACCTGCTCGCCCGCGTCGTTCAGGACCAGCTGGCCCTTGAGACCGATGTCCGCGACCTGGATACGGGCGCAGGCGTTCGGACAGCCGTTGATGTTGATGGTGAGCGGCTCGCCGAAGTCCGGCAGCCGGCGCTCCAGCTCGTCGATGAGCGAGGCGCCGCGCGCCTTGGTCTCGACGATGGCGAGCTTGCAGTACTCGATGCCGGTGCAGGCCATGGTGCCGCGCCGGAACGGGGACGGCTTGGCGGTCAGGTCGAGCGCCTCCAGGGCCTCGACCAGCGACTCGACCTGGTCCTCCGTGACATCGAGGACGATCATCTTCTGCTCGGCGGTGGTACGGACCCGCCCGGAGCCGTGCGCCTCCGCCAGGTCCGCGATCTTCGCCAGGGTGGCGCCGTCCACGCGGCCGACGCGCGGGGCGAACCCGACGTAGAAGTTGCCGTCCTTCTGGCGGTGCGCACCGACGTGGTCGCGCCAGCGCTCGACGGGCTGCGCCGGGGCCGGCCCGTCGACGAGCTTCCGCTTCAGGTACTCGTCCTCCAGCACCTGACGGAACTTCTCCGCGCCCCAGTCGGCCACCAGGAACTTCAGCCGGGCGCGGGTGCGCAGCCGCCGGTAGCCGTAGTCGCGGAAGATCGAGATGACGCCCTCGTAGACGTCGGGCACCTCGTCCAGCGGGACCCAGGCACCGAGCCGGACGCCGATCTTGGGGTTGGTGGACAGGCCGCCGCCGACCCACAGGTCGAAGCCCGGGCCGTGCTCGGGGTGGTCCACGCCGACGAACGCGATGTCGTTGATCTCGTGCGCCACGTCGAGCAGCGGCGAGCCGGAGATCGCGGACTTGAACTTGCGGGGCAGGTTCGAGAAGGCCTTGTTGCCGATGACCCGGCGCTGGATCTCGTCGATGGCCGGGGTGCCGTCGACGATCTCGTCGGCGGCGATGCCGGCGACCGGTGAGCCGAGGATCACCCGGGGCGTGTCACCGCAGGCCTCCGTGGTGGACAGGCCGACGGCCTCCAGCCGCTGCCAGATCTCGGGCACGTCCTCGATCCGGATCCAGTGGTACTGCACGTTCTGCCGGTCGGTGAGGTCCGCGGTGCCGCGCGCGAACTCCTGCGAGATCTCCCCGATCACCCGCAGCTGCTGCGTGGTGAGCCGGCCGCCGTCGATCCGCACCCGCAGCATGAAGTACTCGTCGTCCAGCTCCTCCGGCTCCAGGATGGCGGTCTTGCCGCCGTCGATGCCGGGCTTGCGCTGCGTGTACAGGCCCCACCAGCGCATACGTCCACGCAGGTCGTTGGGGTCGATCGAGTCGAAGCCGCGCTTGGAGTAGATCGTCTCAATGCGTGTCCGCACATTGAGACCGTCGTCGTCCTTCTTGAACTGCTCGTTGCCGTTGAGCGGGGTGAAGTGCCCCATGGCCCACTGACCCTCGCCGCGGTGACGGCTCACCTTGCGGCGGGGCGCGGAGGCGGCAGGGTTCTGCGGGGTGGCGGCCATGGTGATATACGTCCTTCAGACAGCGGGGAAGCGGCTCTGAACTGCGCCTACGGGCGCACGAGGGCATGTCTGCGCGGCACTGCGCAAGGGGGAGGTCCGGACAAGGGAACGCGGCGGTGCTGTGCTCTCAGCCCGCCGGACAGATGGCGCTGGACATGCGGCCGAGGTCGACGTGCCGCCGACTCACCAAGGCAATCCCAGTTCCAGACATGACGGAAGCGTGTCACGCGGATCTCCGGCCAGTCCACCATCGTCCGCGATTCGGACGGATCTATTCTGAATAGTGAGACGGAGTGTTCTGGGTCACGCCCCGTTCCGCGCCGTGGTGTGCGCCCCGGGCCACGGTCCGGGCGCCGAGACGTCCGGTTCCTCCGCACTCTTCGTGTCGAAGAGCCGGAACCCCCGCCGCTGATAGTTCGCCATCGCGTGCTCGCCGTCCAGACTGCAGGTGTGCACCCACACCCGCTTCGTCGGCGGCCGCCCGTCCCACCGCTCCGCGAGGTCCCAGGCCCGCGCGGTGCCGTACGAGAGCAGATGACCGCCGATGCGGCGGCCCCGGAACGCCGGTATCAGACCGAAGTAGGTGATCTCCACGACTCCGTCGTCCTGCGGGTCGAGCTCGATGTAGCCCGCCGGGGTGCCCCGGTCGTATGCGACCCAGGTCTCCGCGCCCGGCCGCTCCAGGTACTGCTGCCAGCGGGCGTGGCTCCAGCCCAGCCGGTCGGTCCAGCGGATGTCACCGCCGACCGAGGCGTACAGGAAGCGGCTGAACTCGGGGGAGGGGACCTCGGAGCGGACGACCTCGACCGTGTCGCCGTCCGGGACGGCGGCGGGCAGGAGGTCGGCCGGGGAGGTCTGCTCCAGGGACCAGGTGGTCACGACGATGCTGCTCATGGGGCCAGGCAATCATCCCGGCCCCGGACATGTCGACAGCCGCCGCCGGAGCGACGCGCCGACGGCCGGTCCGGCGGCGGCTGCCGACGCGCCGGCGGCCGTTATCCGAGCGACGCGTCGATCGAGCGCAGCGGGACCGAGAACAGCATGCGGTTGGTGACCGACCACACCTCGCCCGTGTCCGGCGCGTAGGAGAGCGAGCCGGTGTCCTCGCCCCAGCAGCGGTGCGAGGCGTCCGAGCCGCAGCCGGCCGCACGGGCACCCTTGGCGTCCTGCCGCCACAGACTGCCGTGCCCGTCCATGGCGCCGGGCAGATGACCCACGTACCACTCGGAGTCCGTCGCGCCCGGCGGCCGGTACGACAGGACGCCCCGGATCTCCGAGGCCCCGGTCCGGTACGCCTCGACCGCGTCGGCCCGGCCGAAGGTGTCCGTGGTGAGCAGTCCGTCGCGCTTCGGGCTCTCGTCGAACGCGTACCGCCACAGCCGGGCGTGCTGATCGCTGCCGACGGGCGTCCACTCGCCGAGGACCAGGCTGTCCGGGGCCGTCCCCCGGTCCACGGAGAGCGCGCTCGGACAGGGCGCGCCGGTCCGGGAGCAGGCCCCGGCGGAGTAGCGGTACGAGCCCACGGCGGGCATCACGTACCGGAAGCCGTCGGCCGACCAGCCGCCGGACACCCGGCCGACCGCGTCGGTCAGCACCGAGGTGCGCTGGATGCGGTTGAGGTCGTAGACGTAGAGCGCGTCGGCGCTGCCCTCGGTGGTGGTGACCAGGAGCTTGTCCTCGTACCAGGCCATCCCGGAGATCTGCGAGGTCAGGCCCCGGTAGGTGCTGCCGTCGGCGCTGGGCACGGTCAGCAGGACCCAGGAGTAGGAGGGGTGGGCGGGGTCGTTCGCGTTGATCACCGCGACCCTGGCCAGGCCCCGGGAGGCGGCGGGGCCGGTGGTGGTGCTGTGCGTCCAGCCGGCCAGGACGACCCGGTTGGCGCCCCACAGGCCGTCGTCGTCGGCCTCCGAGGAGGTGGTCACCGAGGCCGGCTGCCAGTCGTCGGTGAGGGTGTCGGTGGGGTCCCAGCAGTACGCCTCGGTGGTGGCCGGGGTGACCGGCAGCGAGTCCCGGTCGTCGGAGTCGCAGTCGGCCGCCTCGCGCAGGGTGTGGTCGGCCTCGGCCAGCACGTCGGCGACCCCGACCGTGCCGCCCATCGCGGAGGCGAGCCGGTCCAGTGAGCGGCGCGGTACGAGGTGTTCCTGGAGCTGCAGCGGAGCGATGTCGGTGGTGGAGGTCAGTGGCTTGAGCGCGCCGGGGTCCTCGGCGACCGTGGCCTGCGAGGCGCTGACGATCGTGGCCGTCGCGGTGAGCGCCAGCGCGGTCCCGGCCAGGGCGGCGCGCAGGGCCGCGCCCCGTCTGCGCCGTCGGTGTCTGCCGCGATGCTTCATGTGTCCTCCCGAGGCGGGCCAACTGCGCCTCATGGTCCGAGCGTTGACCAAGGAGCAGGTGGGGAGGCCCGTACCGGGATGCTACGGCAGCCGGAGTCGCCGTGCCTCGAAGACCCCGCAAATATGCGGAAGATACCTCCTCCGATGCCCCGGATGCGTTAAATAAGTCCGGGAGCGAGGACCCTCATCCGGGCCGGAGTCCCGGCGTCCGGCCCGCCGCCACGACCGGCGCGGTCGAGTACGGCAGCAGGTCGCGCGGATCGTCGGGGAGCAGCACCTCGATCTCGGCGTCGTCGCGGAAGCGGTACGGCCGGTGTTCGAGAAGTGCCCCGAGATACCGCCGGATCCTGGACATCTCAGCGCGTACGGTCACGGTCCGCGAGGCGTCCCCGAAGACGTCCTCGGCCAGCCCGGCCGCACTGCGCCCGGCGCGCCGCACCGCCAGCAGATACAGCAACTCGGCATGCCGGGGACTGAGTTCACGGGACCACGAGCTCGCACCGCCGCCGACCGTCACGGAGGGCCGGCGCGGCCTGGCCAGGTCGAGCACGAGCCGGCCCCCGCCCACCGGCGCCGGGTCGTCCACCGCCCGCAGCAACCAGCCCCCGGCCAGCGGCTCCACCGCGCACAGCCCGAGCGCGGGCAGCCACCGGCGGCCCGGCGACAGTGACTTGGGCAGTGAGAGCCGCCGCGGATACGGCATGCCGGTGACCGCCGCGGTCCAGCCGTCGGCGTCCACCACCACCGCCCGCCCGCCGAGCCGGGCCAGCACCGGCGCCGCGACCGCCCGCAGCCGCTCCAGCGCGTCCAGGTGCAACTCCCGCAGCCGGGCCTCGGCGAGCTTCGCCACCGAGTTCACCCAGGCCAGGGTGGCCGGATGCATCGTCTCCAGCGGGCCGCTGACGTCCACCACGCCGAGCAGGCTGCCGTCCCGGGGGTCCGTGATCGGGGCGCCGGAACACGTCCAGGAGACGTGCGAGCGGACGAAGTGCTCGGCGGCGAACACCTGCACGGGCCTGCGCTCCACCGCCGGGGTGCCGACCCCGTTGGTCCCGACGACGTCTTCCCGCCAGTCGGCGCCGAGTTCGAAGCCCAGCCCGTCCGCCTTGCGCAGCACCGGCGACGAACCCTCCCGCCACAGCACCCGGCCGTCGGCATCCGCCACCACCATGATGTGCTGGGCGACGTCCGCGACCGAAAGCAGCCCCTCGCGCAGCACCGGCAGCACGTCCTTGAGCGGTGACTCCTCGCGTCTGCGCCGGACTTCCTCGGCGGACAGCAGCCCCGAACGGAAGTCGTGGTCCGGGTCGACGCCGCTGCGCAGCATCCGTCCCCAGGACTGTTCGATCACCGGCCGGGGCGAGACCCGCCCACGCTGTCCGGCGAGTCTGGCCTCGCGCACCTCGTTCAGTACCCGCGCCGCCTGCGCCGCGTCCTTCGCGGCGAGTCGCGCCACGTCCATCGGCGGGTTCCCCACAGAGGTCCTCCCGGATACGCCTCGAAAAAGGCATCGATGAGTCGCTGTCAAGCCGTCCGGGCGGCGGTTTCCGGTCCGACTGCGCGTCTTATACTGCCGTTTTCCGGTGCCGGAGGCACACAGTCCGCACACAGTCACCGATATGTTGCAACCCCTTGCAACCCTGGTGAACGGGCCGGGGGTGGCCGAAACTTGAGCCGACGCCACGGCGTCGGAGGCCTGACATGGGCCGAAGAGGTGGGGGTGGTGCCGTGTCGGCGCAGCACCACCCCTGCCGCCCGGCGGGGGGCCGTTCGCAGCAGGGGGTGCGCTCCCAGGTGCGTTGGCGGCTGACGGTTGTGGGGGGTTGCTCGCGCCCGCGCGGCGGTAGCCGCATATCGAATACAGCCCCGCGCCCCTTCAGGCAGGGCAGCTTCCGTGTCTCAAGAAGTCACCCGGGCTCGGTCCACCACCGCGGTGAGGTCCAGGGTGCTTGGCAGGGTGCCGAAGCTTGAACCCCAGTTGTTGCCCAGCCTCGACGCGCAGAAGGCGTCTGCCACCTCCGGCGGTGCGAAGCGGACCAGCAGTGAACCCTGGAGGACTGTTGCCAGGCGTTCCACCAGGCGTCTGGCTCGGGCCTCCATGCCCTCCAGGTCGGCCAGTTCGGAGAAGAGGTCCTTGACCGCGCGGTCCAGGCGGTGGTCGGCGCCGTGGGCCCGGCCGATCTCCTGGAGGTAGGCGTCCAGTGCGCCCGGTTCGCGGTGCAGGGCGCGGAGCGCGTCCAGGGCCTGGATGTTGCCGGCGCCCTCCCAGACGGAGTTGAGCGGGGACTCGCGGACCAGCCGGGGCAGCCCCGACTCCTCCACGTAGCCGTTGCCGCCGAGGCACTCCGCGACCTCCACGACGAGGGGTGCGCAGCGCTTGGTCACCCAGTACTTGGCGGCCGGCAGGGCCAGCCTGAGCAGGGCCCGTTCGGCCTCGCCGCCGTCGTCGTAGGCGGCGGCCAGCCGCAGCGCGAGGGTGGTCGCGGCCTCCGACTCGATCGCGAGGTCGGCCAGCACGTTGCGCATCAGCGGCTTGTCGGCCAGCGGCCCGCCGAACGCCTCGCGGTGCGTGGCGTGGTGCACGGCCTGCGCCACCGCCTGCCGCATCAGCCCCGCCGAGCCCAGCACACAGTCCAGCCGGGTCGCGGCGACCATCTCGATGATGGTCCGCACCCCGCGCCCCTCCTCGCCCACCCGTCGCGCCCAGGTCCCGTCGAACTCGACCTCGCCCGACGCGTTGGACCGGTTGCCGAGCTTGTCCTTGAGCCGCTGGAGGAGGAAGACGTTGCGGGTGCCGTCCGCCAGGACGCGCGGCACGAGGAGACAGGTGAGGCCGGCCGGCGCCTGGGCCAGCACCAGGAAGCCGTCCGACATGGGTGCCGAGCAGAACCACTTGTGTCCGGTGAGGGTGTACGTCCCGGCCTCGGCGAGCGGGGCGGCGGTGGTCGTGTTCGCCCGTACGTCGCTGCCGCCCTGCTTCTCCGTCATGCCCATGCCGAACAGGGCGCCGGCCTTCCGCGCCGCGGGCCGCAGCTCGCGGTCGTAGACCGTGGACGTCAGCAGCGGCTCCCACACGGCGGCCAGCTCCGGGTCGGTGCGCAGCGCGGGCACCGCCGCGTTGGTCATCGACAGCGGGCAGCAGTTGCCGGCCTCGACCTGGGTCCAGACCAGGAAGGCGGCGGCCCGCCGGACGTGCCCGGACGGCCGTACCCAGCCGGTGGTCAGGCCCGCGCCGACGCCCTTGCCGAGCAGCCGGTGCCAGGCGGGATGGAACTCGACCTCGTCGATCCGGTGGCCGTAGCGGTCGTGGGTGCGCAGCCGCGGCGGATGCTCGTTCGCCTGTGTCCCCCACTCCTGCACCTGCGCCGAACCGGCCGAGGCGCCGATCTCCGAGAGCTCGGTGCGCACCACGCCGAGCAGCTCGGGGTCGGTGTGCCGGTCGACGGCCTCGACGAGGGCCCGGTCGGCGGTGAAGAGGTCGTATCCGGCCAGCGGAGGCGGCTGGTTGCTCACGGTATGCGTGGTGTTGCCTGCCATGTCTGCGAACCTACCCGGGGCGGCGGCGGTGGTCTCCAGCGTGACACAACGGCCCCGCCCACCGCGTCCGCCCCGGCCGGGGCCCCGTGAGGTGAGGACGGCCCCGGACGGCGGATACCGTTAGGGCGTGCAGCCAGCAAGCGATACTCCCGAGCGGCCCTCCGGCCGGCTCCACCGGGCCAGAGCCCTCTACCGGAACGTCTCCAAGCGCAGGACGGCCTGGCTGCTGATCAAGGACACCACCAATTCCTGCATCGAGTACCGCATCCTCGGCCTGGCCGCCGAGGCCGCCTTCTTCACCCTGCTGTCGGTCCCCCCGCTGCTGCTCAGCCTCATCGGACTGCTCGGCTACGTCGACGCCTGGACCGGCGCCCACACCATCGCGAGCCTGGAGGCCAACCTCCTGGACGCCTCCCGCACGGTCCTGTCCGACAAGGGCGTGAAGGAGATCGCCGAGCCGATCCTGCACGACGTGGTACGCGGCGGCCGCCCCGACGTCATCTCCATCGGCTTCCTGTTCGCCCTGTGGTCGGGCTCCCGCGCGGTGAACGTCTTCATCGACACGATCACGGTGATGTACGGCCTCGACGGCGTCCGGGGCATCGTGAAGACCCGGATCGTCTCCTTCCTGCTCTTCATCGCCGCGCTGCTGATCGGCTCGGTGGCGCTGCCGCTGATGGTGGCCGGACCGGACGCGGTGGTCGGGGTCGTGCCCTGGTCGGAGACGCTCGTACAGGTCCTGTACTGGCCGGTCGTGATCGTCCTGTCCGTCGTCTTCCTGACCACGCTGTACCACGTCTCCGTGCCGGTGCGCTCGCCGTGGGTCGAGGACGTCCCCGGTGCCCTGGTCGCCCTGGCCATGTGGGTCCTCGGCAGCTTCCTGCTGCGTATCTACCTGACCCACACGATCGAGGGCGCGACGATCTACGGCTCGCTCGCCGCGTCCGTCGCGGTGCTCCTGTGGATCGGCGTCTCGGCCTTCGCCGTGCTGGTCGGCGCCGCCGTGAACGCCGCGATCGACCGGGTCTGGCCGGCCGCCGCGACGGCCGCGGCGCGCGCGGCCAACGAGCGGCTGCGGGAGGCCCAGGTCGCCGAGTACGTGGCCCGCGCGGCCGCGGCGCGGGAGGCCGACCCGGGGGACCCCGACGACCCCGACATGCCGTCGGAGTTCCCCGAGCGCTGGTCCCGGTTCCTGCCGCCGGAGGACGTCACGGCGCGGTTGCGTACGCATGTGAAGAGCAGCCATCCGCCTCATAAGCCGGAGGCTTGAGGGCCGAGGCGGTTTCACCGTCGGGGTGCGGTTTTCGGCGGGGTGCGGGTTATGGGTGGTTGCTCGCGCAGTTCCTCCCCCAGCCTTCGGCCGGGGGCACCCCCAGCGCCCCTTACGGGGCGCGAGCTGGCCGGCATGTCGAACGGTGCCCCTTGCCCCTGAAGGGGCGCGTCTAGGCTGGCGTGTGTGTACAAGGAGTGGGCGTCTCGGGTCTCCGGTGCCGTTGTCTGGGTGAACCGGCCCGACGAGGGTGGGGCCGGGCGCGTGCTGCCCGACGGGTGCATGGACCTGCTCTGGCACGACGGGCGGCTGCTGGTCGCCGGGCCCGATACGCGTGCTTACGTCACCGAGGGCGCCCGGGGGGTGTGGGTGGGCCTTCGTTTCTATCCCGGTACCGCGCCCGCCCTGCTCGGTGTGCCGGCGTACGCGCTGCTCGATCAGCGGGTCGAGCTGAGTGACCTGTGGCCGGCCGCCGACGTGCGGCGGCTGCGGGACCGGGTCGCGGGTGCCGGTGATCCGGCCGGCGCGCTGGAGGAGATCGCCCTGGAACGGGCGCTGCCCTGCGACCCGTCGCTGCGGCGGCTGGTCGAAGCCCTGGGCGCGGGGCGCCCCGTCGCCGCCGTCGCCGACGAACTCGGCCTCGGCGCACGTCAGTTGCATCGCCGTAGCCGAGCCGCCTTCGGCTACGGGCCCAAGACGCTGGCCCGGGTGCTGCGGCTGCAGCGGGCGCTCGCGTTCGCCCGGGCCGGGGTGCCGCTCGCGGAGACGGCGGTCCGGGCGGGGTACGCGGACCAGCCTCATCTCGCGCGGGACGTACGGGAGCTGGCGGGTCTGCCGCTGACCGGGCTACTCGGCGGGTAGCGGGGCGAACAGGTCGACGCCGTTGCCGTCGGGGTCGTGCACCGTGGCGTACCGCTGACCCCAGAACGCGTCCCACGGCTTGAGTTCGCCGTGGTGGCCGGCGCCCACCAGGTCGTCGTAGAGGGCGTCCACCTCGGCGGGCGAGTCGCAGCGGAAGGCGAGTGCCGTCCGGCCGCCGCCGGCCGGCGGGTGCCAGGCCGGGTGGAAGGAACGGATCGTCTCCTCCGTGTCCAGGGCGAGGGTGAGGCCGCCCGGCAACTCGGCCTCGACGTGCGGCTGTTCCTCGGCGCCGGGCGGGAAGACCAGGCCGAGGCGGCGGTAGAAGGCGAGGGACGCGGCCAGGTCGGAGGTGACGAGGCCGATCACGGCGAATCGTGGAGTCATGCCGTCACCGTAGGCGGATTCCGGGCGTCGGTCTTGAAGGAATCGGACGCACCGGCCTCCTCCGGACGGGAGGAAAACCGGTCCCCCTGTGGAACGCCTGTGCGGCACGATGGGCGCATGATCCGTGCCGTGCGCGTCCTGCCGCCCCTGCTCCTCGCCGCCGCCCTGCTCACCGGCTGCGGTACCGAGAAGGCGGGCTCCGCAGACTCCGGCGCTCCCGCGGGCGCCGGCACCGCCCCCACGGACGCCGGCACCGCCCCCGCCGACCAGGCCGAACTGGCCGCCAAGGCCAAGGCGTTGGGGATGGCCCCGGAGCTGGTCTACGTCACCGACGCACCGGGCTTCACCCTCGCCCAGCAGTCCGTCGGCGTACAGGGCGACGACGGCTTCTCCGCCGCGTACACGGACCGGACCGGCGCCGTCATCCACCTCTACACCGACCACCTGCGCTACGCCGGGCAGCACGAGTACGAGGTGGTGGAGAAGGACTGCGTGGTGTGGCTGGAGGGCGAGGGCGGGGTCTCCGGCGCGGTGCTGGGCAAGGCGCTGCGCGCCGTCCACCGCCCCACCGCCGGTGAACTCGACACCCTGCTGCCCACCCTCGACCCGGCCTTCACCGACGGCGAACCGGTGCAGCGCGGCGACCTGCCGACCAACGGGGACGGCGGCCCGCCCGACAACAGCGTGCCGACGCCGGGCCTGTGAGCCGAACGGGTGTTCTGTACAGCCCGCGGTCACGCCCGGGAGAAGTACCGGGATTCCGGCTTCCAGGCCCACCTGTACGGGGGTGTCGCCTGGGCCGCACGGCTGGTCCAGTGACGTTTCTCCGGTGAACCGGATCCGCCATTGGGGTGAGTAAAGGTCGCGCACGGAGATAGTCACGTGCGTACCTAGAGATGCTCTTGTCTTGGCAAAGGGCGTCGAGACGCGGGAGCCGAGCTGTGCCCCCGCGCCACCCACCCACAGGAGGAGCCGGACCTTGACTTACGGGAAAAAGCTGCGCGAACAGATCGCCGGGCCGGGGACCACCCCGCTGATCGGTGTGTACGACATGTACTCGGCGTCGATCGCCGCCAAGCACTACGACGGGATGTTCGTCTCCGGCTTCGGCTTCGCCGCCTCGTACTACGGCCTGCCCGACATCGGATTCATCGCCTGGCCCGACATGGTGGCCTTCGTCCAGCGGCTGCGGGGTGCGTTCCCGCACCACCACCTCCTCGTCGACATCGACGACGGGTACGTCGACTCCGAAGTCGCCTGCCACGTCGTCGAGGGGCTGGAGCGGATCGGTGCCTCCGGGGTGATCCTGGAGGACCAGAAACGGCCGCGCCGCTGCGGGCACGCCGACGGCAAGCAGGTGCTGCCTCTGGAGGAGTACCTGGACAAGCTGGAGAAGGTCCTGGAGACCCGCCAGGACCTGGTCGTCGTGGCCCGCACGGACGCCACCGACGAGCACGACATCCTGCACCGCGCGGAGCGGCTCGCCGCCACCGCCGCCGACGTGATCCTGGTCGACGGGGTGCGCAGCGAGGAGTGGATCCGCCGGATCCGCAAGGTCGTCGGCGACAAGCCGCTGCTCTTCAACCAGATCGCCGGCGGCAAGTCGCCCCGCCTCTCGCTCACCGAGCTGGACGACCTCGGCGTCGACGTCGCGATCTACTCCACGCCCTGTCTGTTCGCCGCGCACGAGGCGATGGACTCGGCGCTGAGCGAACTGAAGTCCGCGGACGGCCGGCTGCCGCAGGTCGACGCGGCCAGTGGCATCGGCGTCAAGGCCTCCACCACCCTGCTGGAGCGGAACATCGCCCGGGAGCGGCTCGACGAGCCAGAGGGCGTGGGCGTGTGACGCGGTTGCGGACCGCCGCGGCCCTCACGGCGGCGCTGCTCGGCGCGGCCGTGGCCCCCGCGCACGCGGCCGGCAGCCTGATCACCGTGCTGGACAACTCCAACGCGGACTCCATCCTGGAGGTGGACCGCACGGCGAACATCCAGGCCGGCAGAGGCACGGCGGGCAGCGACCACGACGGCAGCGCCGTGGACGCGATCCAGGCGCTGCTCGGGGAGCCGCGCCAGGACGACGACGACTGAGCACCACGACTGAGGCTGCGAGGGCGGCCGGACCCAGGTCCGGCCGCCCTCAGGCGTGCCGGCGGTGCTCAGTGCTCGTTCAGGTCCCGTCGGCCGAAGTTCACGTCGTCCCCGTGCGGTCGCTCGGCCGTGACCTTCCCCGCGACCGGTCCGAAGAACGTGCTGCCACGGAAGTCGATGTGGTCGCCGCCGTAGTGCGCTTCGTCCACGCTCTGATCCGGCAGTGGATCAAATTTCCGTAGCACGGCTACGGCGACCTCCGCCGCCCGGGCGGCCGCATACTGCTGGGCCCCACCGTGGATTTCGAAGTCCTTGGCCGTGTTCGCCACGTCGCTGATGCCACGGATGGTCAGAGTTTCCACTCCAGCGGTCAGATGCCCGGCATGAGCCATGCCGGCGCCTTCCATTTCGATGGCGGCCGCGTCGTTGTAGTGACGTTTCAACTGCGAAAGGAGCGAGGACTGTTGGCTGTTGATGACGACGTCCCCGGCCGCGATCGCCTTGAAGAAGACCCTGGGGGTGTCGTGCAGGGCGTATCGCGCGGCCTGCAGCATCCGGTGTGAGGGATGCCAGGACTGAGGGCGTGCGTAGAAGCCTTCGGGCGTCAACTTCCCACCCCGGAATGCGTAGACGCGGGTTGCCACCACCACGTCACCGATACGCAGGCCCTCCTCGAGCCCGCCCGCGATACCGACGAACAGAAGAGCATCGGGGTGGAGCGCGTGAACGATGTCATTGACAAGCGGGGCGAACGGCGCGCCGAACTCGCCGGATTCCGCCAGAGCCACTTGCCAGCCGCTGCCGGGCAGAGCGCCCACTTCTATGCGCAGACCATGGTCTCCTGCAATTCGATCCCGTAGGTTCGGCAGATGTGATCGCATCGACTCGTACTCCGCGGGGACGGTGGTGATGACCGCCGCCAGAGGATTCCTGCCCGGCACTTGACCACCCCCACCCGTAAGCCGCCGCACCTGTCAGCCCGGCGGGTCCATGCTTAGCACTGTAGTGGGACTTCGCTCCGGCGGCTGCGGTTTCCGTAGGCGGGATCGGGCGGACGGGGTGCGCGAGCAGTCTGCCCGGCATTACCGTGGGGCCGGATTTCGCGGTACGGGGGACAAGCATGGAACCGGACCAGGAGGCACTGCTGGTAGCACTGTCCGACGGGGCCGCCGGCCCGCTCGGACAGGACTTAGCCCGTGCCTTGGCGCCGTATCTCACCGCGGCTGAGCACGCCGGTCCGCCGGCCGTTCCAGCCGCGCTGCGTGATCGGTTGCGCACGCTGTTTTCAACAGACCCGGGCGCTGCCCAGGCCGTCGCCGCGGCCATGGAGAGCCGGACACCCAGGCACGGAACCCGCGTCAGGGGAGACCACATCGACTTCGAGGGACTGTTCCTCGGCGATGCGGTCGGCTCGGTACTTCATCAGCATTTCCACGGTGTGCCGGCGCCCGCGGCTCTTCCCCCGGCCGCGGTCGGCTCCCTTCCTCCCGCGACTCCCAGCTTCACCGGGCGCAAAAAGCTGCTGAAGGAACTGGAGGGGTTCTTGTGCCCGAGTTCCGGGCCGTCGCGGCCCGGAGCTGTCACGGCAACCGTGCTGGCCGGCATGGCGGGGGTGGGCAAGACCGCACTCGCGACGGAAGCGGCCCACGCTGCCAACGACAGGGGCTGGTTTCCCGGCGGCGTGCTCTTCATCGACCTGCACGGCCACGACAACACGAGCATCACCGCCGAGCAAGCACTTGGCACACTTCTGGAGGATCTCGGCACACCTGCCGAGCAGCTCACCACCGAGGAGGAGCGGGTCAAGCACTACCGCAGCCAACTGGCACGCTGGCCCGATCGCGTGCTGATAGTCGCGGACAACGCCGCGTCTCCGGAGCAGGTCCGCCCCCTGCTTCCCGCGGACTCCCGGCACCGCATCCTCATCACGTCCCGGACCGCGATTCCTCAACTCAACGCCCGTCACCTGCCATTGAGGCAACTGACTTCCAAGGCCGCAGTCGCTCTGCTGGACCAGGTGCTGCGGCTGGCCGACGGCATGGACCATCGGATCACCGCGGAAGCCGCGGCTGCCGTCGAACTCGCTGCCCTTTGCGGCCACTTGCCTCTCGCTCTGCAGATCGCGGCAGCACATCTCGTCTGGGATCCAGACAAGCCGGTCGCCGAGTCGGTGCACGAACTACGTGACCAGGAGACGCGCCTGTCCTACCTCGACGACGGAGAGCGCAGCGTGCGCGCGGCCTTCGACCTCTCGTACCAGCGGCTGAATCCCGAACAAGCCAGGATGTTAAGGCTGTTGGCCGAGGCTCCGGGACCGGAGACAGGCACTGAGGTACTGGCCGCGCTGCTCGGGGCTGCACCACCACCGGTCACGCTCGCTGTACTGGAGCGTGCTTACCTTGTCGACCGGGGCAGCAGCCGTACCCAGTGGCGGCTGCACGACTTGGTCCGGGTGTTCGCCACGCAGGTGTCCGCCGACGACCCTTCCTGC
This sequence comes from Streptomyces sp. NPDC058464, assembly GCF_042721035.1. NCBI lineage: Bacteria > Bacillati > Actinomycetota > Actinomycetes > Kitasatosporales > Streptomycetaceae > Streptomyces > Streptomyces sp. NPDC058464. The sequence continues at coordinate 60,978 of NZ_JBHXMA010000025.1, read as the reverse complement.
CTCGCGGAGCGCGAGACAGCGAGGGATCGCGTGCTCGACCACTATGTGGAGCGGGCCGACGAAGCCGACGACCGCTTGCGCGGACTGGGTTTCGGTGCTTGTTTCAATGACATCGAGGAGGCGCTGGCCTGGCTCGATCAGGAGCGGCTCGGGCTGCTGGCCGCCGTCCAATGGGGTGAGGACAGCAGGCTTACAGCACGTGCCCTCGATCTCGCCCTGTACCTCACCGAATACCTGAGACGACGTGGTCTGTTCGAGGAGATCGTGACGGTGAGCACCCTGGCACACCGGTTCGCGGCGCGCTCCGACGACCCGTTGCGGGAGGCAACGGCCTGGCACAACCTCGGGGACGCCCTGCAGAGCGCGGGCCGGCCCGCAGCGGCTGTCGGGGCCTACAACCAGGCCCGTGACCTGCACCGAGCCAGGGGCGACAAGGTGGGGGAGGCCATCCAGTGGAACAATCTGGCGATCGCCGAGACTCGTCTGGGCAGGCTCGGACCGGCCGTCGAATCCTTCGCCCGGGCCGGTGACCTACGTAGGCTGGCCGGTGACCGGCACGGGGAAGCGATGACATGGAACAACCTGGCCATCGTGCTGGACGAGGCAGGCCGGAATGACGACGCGTTCAGGGCCTTCTCGCAGGCGGCCCGACTTCTGAGCGAAGTCGGTGACTGGGCACGAGGTGCCGAGACGTACCGCAACCTCGGGAGGGCTCTCGAAGCGGCGGGCCGCGCCGAGGAGGCGATGGAGGCGTACGCCCAGGCACGTGCGCTCTCCCCGTCAGGGCGTTGAGTCCTCGCCGCGGACGTACTTTCCCGTGGTGGGGGCCTTGAACACGCTGTTGCGGAAGTCGATGTGGTCGCCGTAGTGGATCACCGGGGATCCGTCTGCCGTACCTGCCGATGCCTTGACTGCGGAACTCCAGGGTGCGAGTTCGGCAAGGATCGCGAGGGCAGCCGCGGTCGTCGTTTCGACGACTTCTTCGTAAAGCCCGGACACGTCCTGTTTGTTGGGTGGCACGGTGAAAGTAATGCCCCGGATCGTCAGAACCTCCGGCGCGTTGCTGAACGGGCCGACAAGGGGCGGGGCGCAGGCGACTCCGGTACTCCTCAGTTCGACCGCGACCGCGTCCCGATACGTCTCCAGAGCATCCTGCTCCGCCGCCAGGCAGTCACCAGAACGGCGTGCCTCGGTCGCACGTTCGTCGGGAACGGCGACGACGGGCCTAAAGTGCACACCGGTTTCGCTTTCGCACCAATGCGATCCCTCGCGCAGCGCCATCCTGGCGGCCTGTTCCAATCGGTGTGAGGCAAGCTGAGGAAGCGAGGCGGCTGTTGTGTGCCGGTCGTGTCGGTAGACCTTGGTGGCGACCACCACATCACCCAGGCGAATGAACTCCTTGCCTCCCGCGGCGCCGAGAAAGAGCAGGACCTGCGGATGCAGCCAGGTGGCAGCCTGTCTGATGATCTCGGTGGCCGCGTCGTTGCCCGTACCCATGTCCGCGACTGCGACTTCCCATTGGGTGCCCGCAAGGAAGCCGGTGTCGAATCTGGTTCCTGAAGGGTGCTCGCGCCGTCGTACGTCGGCGAGCCGCTTGCGCACAGATGCGTACCACCGCGGATGGGAGGTGAGCACGGCAACGGTGGGATACGGGCCAGGCGTCTGTGCCACGGGAATCTCGCTGCCGTCAATTCTGTCGGGGTGGGTTCTGGTACACGATCTTGCCGACGACGGGCGCGTAGTTGATGTTGTTCCGGTGATCGACATGGTCACCGCTGTATACGGCGGTCGGCTCCGGTGTGGTCTCGTGAGCCGCCGCTGTGCCACCTTGTCGGGCAGGGTCCAACGGCGGCAGATCACGCAGGATGGCGAACGCGGCCTCGGCGGCGCGCGCCGCGGCGCGCAGTTGGGAGCCGGAGGCGTCGGCCCTCGCTTTGCGGCCGTTCGCAAGGTCGCTGATTCCGCGGATGACGGCCGCGTCCACCCGGTTGCTGAGGTGAGCCGCGTGTGCGACGCCGTTGCCCTCCATCTCGATCGCCACTGCGTCCTCGTAGTGGTTCTTGAGGTGCTTCGCAACTGCCGAGACTTCGCTGTCAAGAAGCACGTCTCCGGCGGCGATCGGCTTGAAGTGAGCTGTGGTGCCCAGAACGTGACGCGCCGCCTGGTCCAGGCGTTGGCTGCTGCGCCAGGAGTCCGGACGCACTTTGAATCCCTCCGTCGTGTCCCGGCCACCGTGGTAGGCGTACACCTTGGTGGCGAACACGACGTCGCCGAGTTTGACTTTCTTCTTCTTGAGAGAGCCGGCCACACCGACGAAGAGCAGGGCCTGGGGACGCAGCCAGCTGATGGCCCGTTCCGTGAGCACGGCCGCGTTCACGGCGCCCTCTCCCATCTGTACGAGGGCCACCTGCCAGGGCGTGTCGTCGAGTGGGCCGATGGCAGCCCACGTGCCGGCGTCATGCTCGATCGTCCGGAGTGAGCCGAGATGGGCCCGGACGGCCTCGTACTCCAGCGGGAGCGCGGTCAGGACGACGACGGTGGGAGGCGATGTGTGGGGCACAGGACCGGCCTCGCTTCGGTGAGAGGTTCTCAGGAGACAGACGGTAGGACATCCCTGGGGCGGAAGCACTCCTTCCGGCAGATTTCAGCTCGTATGCATCAGCGGAAATACGTCCGCTGCGATCATTGAAATGGCCCCTTGGAGCAACGGAGTTCAAGTCGATCGCGCCGTCGGTCTCGGAACGGGGTGCGACCCTGCCAGATCGAGGCACGCGAGCGCGTCCCGACCGGGCAGGGTGCCATGTGGTCCGAAAGTGGTTCTCAGTCCTCGCCGAGGTCGGGTCGGCCGTTCTCGTCCAGTTCCACGTCCTCCTTCGGGTCGTGCTCGTCGGCCGCCGGTACGGCCACCGTGGCGTGGTGCCGGGCCGGGGCAAGGGTCAGGGTCGTGGCCCGGGCGGTGCCCAGGGCCGTGGTCACGGCGGCTACGGCCAGGGCACAGGCCGCCGCGGTGCGCAGGGTGGGATTCATGCCCTGGAAACGATCTTGAGGTGGGTGCGGTCACCCTCGTAGGTCCGAACGGGCAGGCGGGGCCGCCGTACTGGCCCGCACCACCAGCCTGGTCGACAGCTCCGTCCGGGTGCCCTCCGGACGGTCCCCGTGCATCAGCCGTACCAGCAGCCGCAGCGCCGTCGCCGCCATCTCCGACAGGGGCTGGCGGATCGTGGTCAACGCGGGGGTCCCCCAGCGCGCCTCGGGCAGATCGTCGAAGCCGACCACGCTGATGTCCGACGGCACCCGCAGCCCGCGTTCGGCCAGCGCCGCGTACACCCCGAGCGCCATCCGGTCCGAGCAGACGAACACGGCGGTCGGCGGCTCCGGCAGGTCGAGCAGCTCGTGCATACGGTGCCGGGCCGTCTCCTCGTCGAAGCCCGCGTGCCGGACGTACTCGACCCGATGGCGCAGCCCCGCCGAGGCGAGCGCCGAGCGGTAGCCGGCCACCCGGGCGCCGCTGCACATCCGGCGCCGGTTGCCGGCGATCACCGCGATCCGCTCATGGCCGAGGGCCAGCAGGTGCTCGGTGGCGGTGACCCCGCCCTGCCAGTTCGCCGCCCCGACGGAGACCACGCCCGCCGGGGGCTCGTGGACCGGGTCGATCAGTACGTACGGGATGCGGTGGTGGTCCAGCCAGGCGTACTGCGCCTGGGTCAGCTCGGCCAGGTTGAACAGCACCCCGGACGAGCCGCGTGCGGTGAGCTTGTCCAGCCAGCCGCGCTCCGGGCGGCCCGCCCGGGCCCGGGCCGGCCCCGCCGACACCACGATCTCGAGACCCGCCTCGTACGCCGCCTCCTCCACCCCGTGCAGCACCGCCCCCGACCACGAGCTGTCCAGCGCCTGCACGACCAGGTCGATCAGTGCGGGTGCCTTCGTCGCGTCGAACCGCGGTCGGCGGACGTAGCCGAGTCGTTCGAGGGCCTCGGTGACCCGGCGGCGGGTCTCGGGGGCCACGTCGTCCCTGCCGTTCACCACCTTCGACGCGGTCGGTACGGAGACGCCCGCCTCGCGGGCCACCACCGCCAGCGTCGGACCGGCCGCCGCCACGCTCGTACCTCCGGCACGGACCATGGGGAACCCGCCTCTCCGGCCCGCCCTTGGGCCAACGAAAGTAACGAAAGTTGCGACCAACGCTGCTTCCGCGGTCTGTGTGCAAGCCGTGCAGTAAGCGCTTCCTACGATAGGTGCGCGTCAACTCGGCGTGAAGACCTGGGAATTCACGGGATCGGCGGGTTCCGGACTTTCGAAACTTCGAACAGAGGTGGTCGTATTAGGCGGGTGTGCAGATGACTCGGAAATCTGTGAAGTCCGCGGTGAAAGAGGCGTCGACGAGGTCTACGGCGTGGATTGCCGCCATTGCGCCGGTGAAGCGGAGGCGGGAGCCGTGGTCGTCGGACAGGCGGGTGAAGTCGAGGGGCGGGCCGATGGGGGAGCGGGCGTCGTCGGTGAGGTGCCAGAACTGGGCGTCGGCGCCGTCGACGGTGACGCCGAGGGTGAGGGGGGCGGCCGCTTCGACCTCCACCTCGGTTACGCGGTGGGTCTCGTTCTCGTCCCGTGCGGTGAGGGCGAGGACCGTTCGGCCGGCGTGCCGCCACTGCTGGCCGTGCTGTGCTTCGCCCTCCGGCTCCGACCAGGTGAGGTCCAGGGCGTAGTAGGCCGAGGTGTTGTACCAGAGGAGCAGGCCGGCCGACTGGGTGAAGGTGGTCGGGGTTGCCTGGAGGGTGACCTGGGCCTCGGTGTGGTGTTCGGTGATGCGGCGGGCCAGGAGGTGGTGGGACCAGAGGGAGTCGGGGCCGTGGTGGCCGCGGAGGCGAAGCCAGCCGGGGCGGGTGGTGGGGTCTGTCCAGGAGGGGGTGGCTGGAGAGCGGAGGGTGTAGTAGGGGGGTGCGTTGTCGGCTGCGGGGCGGTGGGGGCTGGTCGCGCAGTTCCCCGCGCCCCTTACGGGGCGCTCCAGTTCGGGTAGCTCAATCGTGAGCGCGGGACGGGTGTCCCCGTGCCCGAGTCTCGGCCAGCCCTCCGCGTCCCACGTCACCGCCTGGATCGCGGTCTCCCGGCCGAGTGGGCATCGCAAGCCCTCCGGTGTCTTGAGCGGTCGTGCTGCCAGGTGGCTCAAGTACCACTCACCCTCCGCCGTCTCCACCAACTCCGCATGCCCCGCCTTCTGCAACGGCCACTCCGGGTCTTCCCTCGCCGTCAGCAGTGGCCGTTCGTCGAGGTCGTACGGGCCGGTGAGGTCGCGGCTGCGGGCCACCCGTACCCCGTGTTCGAAGCCCGTGCCGCCCTCGGCCAGGACCAGGACGTACCAGCCGTCCCGCCTAAGCAGCTTCGGGCCCTCGATCAGCCGGTCGTGCTGGAGGAGGAGGTGGGTGGTGCCGACGGGAGTGAGCGTCTCCCGGTCCAGTTCCGTGGCGACGATGCCCGCGAAGCGCCGGCCGCCCGGGCGGTGGTCGTTCTGGAGGTTGAGGAGCCAGAGGTGGCCGTTCTCGTGGTGGAGCGCGGGGTCGAAGCCGTGGCTCGGGACGCGCCGCGGGGGACTCCAGGGGCCGGACACCTCGGTGGCCGTACTGACGTAGGTGTCGGCGTCGAAGTACGGGGTGCCGACCGAGCGGACGAGGGAGTACGTCACCCAGAAGCGTTCCCCGTCCCAGCTCAGGGACGGGGCCCAGATGCCGCCCGAGTCGGGGACGCCGGCCAGGGAGCCGCCGGGGGCCGCGCCCTCGACGTGGCCCGCGTACTCCCAGTGGGCCAGGTCGCGGGAGCGGTGGATCGGGATCGTCGGGAACCACTCGAAGGAGCTGTTGGCGACGTAGTACCAGTCGCCGGCGCGGACCAGGGAGGGGTCGGGGGCGAAGCCGCGGATCACCGGGTTGTGGAGCTCGGTCACTTCAGGGCTCCCAGGGTGACTCCGGAGCGCCAGTATCGGCGCATCGCGATCATCATGACGGCCATCGGGACGATGGAGAGCAGGGCACCGGTGAGGACCAGGGCGGTCAGGTCGACGCCGGATTCCAGGCGTTTGCCGGACCAGTTGTACAGGCCCAGGTTGAGGGTCCAGTTCTGTTCGCCGCGGAGCACGGCGAGGGGGAGGAAGAAGGCGTTCCAGGTGTTGACGAAGGCCAGCAGGAAGACCGTGGCGCCGCCGGTGGTCATCATGCGCAGGACGATGGAGAAGAAGATGCGCAGTTCGCCCGCGCCGTCGATGCGGGCGGCTTCGAGGAGCTCGTAGGGGACGGTGGCCTCGGTGTAGACCTTCGCCAGGTAGACGCTGAACGGGTTGATCAGGCAGGGGATCAGCATCGCCCAGGGGGTGTCCACCAGGCCGATCTTCGAGAAGAGGAGATAGAGGGGGAGGGTGAGCAGGGCGATCGGGACCAGGAAGGAACCGACCACGCAGGCGAAGACCAGGTCGCGGCCGGGGAACCGGAAGCGGGCCAGACCGTAGCCGGTGGCGAGGGCGATGAGCGTGCCGCCGAGGGAGCCGACTCCGGCGTAGAGGAAGGAGTTGGCGGTCCAGCGCAGGAAGATGCCGTTCTCGTAGGTGAACAGCTGGTTCAGGTTGGTCCAGAGGTGCCAGCCGGAGAACCAGAGGCCGTTGCTCTGGTAGAGGGCGGTGCGGTCCTTCGTCGCGGCGACGACCAGCCACCAGACCGGGAAGAGGCTGTACGTGCTCGCCAGGGCCAGGCCGACCAGGAGGAAACGCTGGCCGCCCCGGGAACGGGCCGCCGGATCGGGCTTGTTGATGCGGCGGACGGCGTGGGTCCTGGTGCGTTCCTCGGTGAGTGCCATCAGTCGGCCTCCTTCGCGGTCAGCCGGTAGAAGAGGAAGGAGGCGACGCCGAGGATCAGGGCCAGCAGGACCGAAAGGGCGGCCGCGTAGTGGTAGTTGCCCGCGTTGAACGCCTGGTTGTAGATCACCATGATCGGGGTGAAGCTGTCGCTCACCGTCTGGGGCGTGACGTTCCGGAACAGGGCCGGCTCGTTGAAGATCTGGAGCATCTGGATGATCGACAGCATGCCGGTGAGGACCAACGCGCCGCGCACGTAGGGGACTTTGATGCTCAGCGCGATGCGGCGCTCCGAGGCGCCGTCCAGCCGCGCCGCCTCGAAGAGTTCACGCGGGACGCCCTGCAGCGCCGAGTAGATGATCACCATGTTGTAGCCGATGCCGTGCCAGGTCAGCAGGTTGCCGATGGACGGCCACACCATCGACGGCGCGAAGAAGTTCCAGTCGAGGCCGAACACCTTGCCCAGAGGGGTGAGGGGGCCGACGTCCGGGCTGTAGAGGTTGATCCAGACGAGTGCGGCGACCACTCCCGGGATCATGTACGGGACCAGGAGCAGGATGCGGAATCGGCCCGCCGCCCGGGAGGTCAGCGTGTCCAGGAAGAGCGCGAGGAGCAGGCTGATCAGCAGCATCACGGGGATCTGGACGCAGGCGAACACGAGCACGCGCAGGACCGAGTCGAGGAACGCCGGGTCCGTCAGGCCCTGGTGGTAGTTGGCCAGGCCCGAGAACTCGTCGGTGGTGCCGCCGAGGCCGAGGCCGGAGGACCGGGAGCGGTACAGCGACTCGTAGCCGGCGTACCCGATCGGGATCAGGTAGAGGAAGACGAAGCCGAGCTGGAAGGGCACCGTGAAGGCGGCGCCCTTCCAGCGCTGGGAGCGGACCATCCGGGCGCCCGCCTCAGCCCTCGACGCTGATGCCGCGGGACTTGAGGTCGGCGACCGTCCACTGCTGCATGTGGGCGAGGAGGTCGGTGACCTTCTGCTGCTTGCTGACCACCTTCGCCCAGCCGCTCTGCAGCTCCGTGAACATGGCGGTCCAGTCGGGGCCGAAGGTCCAGTCGGTGGTGACCGTGTTCAGGCTGTCGGTGACGACCTTCTTCGCCGGGTCGTAGTTCGAGCCGAGGAGCTTCTGGGAGATCGCCTCGTCGACGTAGGCGTTGCTGTCGGCGAGGGCAGGCATCACGCCGTTGCCGGTGGTCGGGCTGGCCATCGTCTTCACCGCGCCGGAGTCGGTGGACATCCACAACGCGGCCTCGGCGGCCTGCTGTCGGTGCGCGCACTGCTTGGTGACGAGGGTGACGCTGCCGGTGAGGTTGGTGCCGGCCGGGGTCTTCGCGGCCTCGCCGGTGAAGGTCGGCCAGGGGGCGAGGGCCCACTTGCCGAAGGACTTGGTGAAGTTCTGCACCATCCCGGCCATCTGCCAGGTGGAGATCTGCCGGGTCGCGGTGCCGCCGTTGTCGTAGTTGCGCTGCACGGCCGCGTAGTCGGCGAAGGACAGCGTGGAGTCGAGGCCGTTGTCGATGATCTGCTGGATCACGTCGGCGGCCTTCAGGGTGCCCGCGTCCTGGAAGTTCACCTTCCAGGAGTCGCCGTCGATGGCGTACCAGTGGGCGCCTGCCTGCATGGCGAGCACTTCGAGGGTGCTGGGGTCCTCACCGGCGAAGTTGGTGATCTTGACGCCGTGCTTCTTGAGCGTCTTGCCCGCGGCGATGAACTCGTCCCAGGTGGTGGGGGCCTTGAGGCCGTACTTCTGGAAGACGTCCGTGCGGTAGATGGTGAAGTTCGGCGCGGAGCTGGTGGGGACGCCGTACAGCTTGCCCTGCACCTGTGCGGCCGACCAGGAACCGGAGTTGAACTTGTCCTTGGCGGACCCGACGTACGGCGTGATGTCGGCGAGGGCGCCCTGGGCGACCCAACTCGTCACGTACTCGGCGGTGTTCTGCACCAGGCACGGTGCGTTGCCGGCCTTCACCGCGTTGGTGAGCTGCTTCTGCATGGTCAGCTGGTCGGTGACCTTCGTGTACTTCAACCGGACGTCCTTGTGAGCGGCGTTGAACGCCTTCACCACGGCGTCCTGGCCGTTCGCCCAGCCCCAGAAGGGCAGGGTGACCGGGCCGGAGGCCGAATCGGAGCCGCCGGAGCCGGAGTCCGATCCGCCGCAGGCGGAGAGCAGACCTGTCAGCGCGAGGCCCGCGATCGCGGCGCGGACCAACCTGGTGGAGTTCATTGACCGTGTTCCTTCGGAGGTGGGCGCTCTCGGGGAGGAGGGCGGCGGCTCGGCAGTGCCTTAGAAACCGGTTTCCACGGGACAGTAGGACGGCTCGGCCGCTCCCAGCAAGGGGTATGAGTCGGAATCTTTCGGCGTGCGGTCGGTCGAACGGTCCGTGAGCAGCAACCGGTACGCAAGAACAACCGGTTGCCGCTGAAGGGTTTTCGAAAGTTCGTCGCGCCTCTTGACGATGCTCCCGTACGGGTTGAAGCTCCCCTCACCGCTCATAGCAACCGGTTGCCAACCGAGCCGACATCCGGTCACCTCCCTTCAGAGAGTGGGTAGTTCATGCAGACGCACGCCCGTGCCCCGGTCAGCCGGCGCCGTTTTCTCGCCCTGTCGGCGGCGGGTGCCGCGGCCGGTGCCGCGTCGCTCGGCGGCTGTGCGCTCCAGGTGTCCACCGGGGTCAGCAGCTCGGGCGAGACCGTCACCATGATGGTCAAGGCCGACGACCTCAGCCCCGACCTGGTCAAGCAGGCCAAGAAGGACACCGGCGTCACGATCGAGCGGGTGGACTACGACATCACCAAGCTGATCGCGATGCTCACCAGCGGCAGCCCGCCGGACCTGGTGCGCGGGGTGGGCGCCGTGGACGCGGCGTACTTCGCGGCCCGGGACGTGATGCAGGAGCTGGACGAGTACTTCGCCGCCAGCAGCGTCCTCCGGCTCGACGACCTGGATCCCGTCAACGACCTGTGGCGCTACGACGGCAAGGTCCAGGGCAAGGGCCCTCGTTACGGCATGGCGAAGGACTTCTCCCAGGACTCCATGTTCTGGTTCAACACCGCCGCCTTCGACAAGAGGAACGTCAGCTACCCGTCGGAGACCGAGCCCGTCACCTTCGACGCGTGGCTGGACGACGCCCGGCGGCTCGCCCAGCGGTCCAAGGGGCAGACCACCGTCTTCGGCGGCAGCTACAACGGCCTGGTCAAGCTCACCCTCATGGCGACCATGACCGCCTCCGCCGGCGGCAGCCTCTTCAGCGACGACTTCTCCAGGGTCGACTTCACCACCCCCGAGGCTCGCAAGGCGCTGGCCTGGTACATCGACTACTGCGGGTTCAGGGTCGGGCCCAGCCCGGTCCTGCCCGACCCCAACGGCTGGGACGGGCCGACCTACCAGGCCGGACGGCTGGCCATGTCGAACTCCGGCTACTGGATGGGCGGGATGATCGGCACCGACAAGAAGCTGGCCCAGGTCTCCCGGCTCGCTCCCGCCCCGGTCTTCGCGGGCGGCCCGCGCATCAGCGCCTGCCAGGGCGGCACCGGCCTGTGGATGCCGAGGAAGGCGAAGAACAAGGACGCCGCCTGGCGGGTCTTCGAGTGGTTCTTCGGCGAGGCCCCGGCCAAGGCGCGCGCTTCCAGTGGCTGGGGCATCCCCACCCTGAAGTCCCTGCGGCCGCTGATGCCGGCCAAGGAGGAGTACCAGAAACGGACCCTGCGGGCGCAGGAGAACGAGCTCAGGCACTTCTCGGTGGTCTCCCTGTCGCCGTACATCTCGGGGGACGCCTTCGAGGCGCTCTTCAACCAGGTCGCCACGCCCGCGATGAAGGGCGAGATGTCCGTCGACAGCCTCGCCGGACACCTGAACTCGACCATCAACCAGCAGCTCAAGCGCGGTAAGGAGCAGGTGGGATGACCGTCGATCAGGTCTCCTCGGTCGCGGACCGGCCGAGGTCGACCGCGGGCGCCGGCCGGGCCGGGTCCGCCGAGCGCACCGGGCCCTCGATGACGGTCCGCAGGCACCGCGCCTTCTACATGTTCACCTCCCCGTGGATCATCGGGTTCGCGCTGCTGACCATCACCCCGATGGCCTACGCGCTGTGGCTGAGTTTCACGACGTACGACGGCATCTCCCCGAACTGGCACTACGTCGGTCTCGGCAACTACCGCGAGCTGATGGGCGATTCGGCCACCTGGGACGCACTGGGCCGGGCGGGTCTGTTCGCGCTGCTCTCGGTGCCGTTGTCGATCGTCGCCGGGCTCGGGCTCGCCGTCCTGGTCAACCGCCCGGTCAGGGGACGCGGGCTGTTCCGTACCCTGCTCTATCTGCCGGCCGTGGTCCCGCCGGTCGGCGCGGGGATCGCCTTCAAGAACCTCTTCGACCAGAACTCCGGTGCCGCCAACGGGGTGCTGACCTTCTTCGGCTTCGACGCGATCGGCTGGCTGGCGGATCCGTACGCACGCTACGTGCTCGTCATGACGGTCCTCTGGGCGGCCGGCAACATCATGATCATCTCGTTGGCGGGGCTCCAGGACGTGCCCCGCGAACTCCACGAGGCGGCCCGTATCGACGGGGCGAGCGCCTGGCGGACCTTCCGCAGCATCACCGTGCCGCTGCTGTCGCCGGTGCTGCTCTTCCAGACCGTGACCGGGGTGATCGCCTCGGTGCAGACCATCATGCCGATGCTGCTGGCCCCGCTCTCCACCACGGGTGGCCTGACCACGATCCCGCAGTCCAACTACACATACATGATCCACGTGTTCTCCGAGTACTTCGCGCTCGGCCGCTACGGATACGCCTCCGCACTGCTGTGGGTGCTCTTCGTCCTGATCCTCATCGCGACCGGACTCATCTTCAGGTTCACCTCCGGTGTGGTGTTCTACAACGTCGACCCGGAGGCGAAGAAGTGACCGCCACCAGCGTGAACCCCAAGTCCCCGGCCCGCGTGCGGATACGCGCCAACCGGCTCGTCCTGTACACGGTCCTCGTCGTCGTCACCGGCCTGTTCCTCGGCCCGTTCGGCTGGCTGGTCCTCACCGGCCTCAAGGCCCCCGCCGAACTGGCCGCCGCCCCCGTGCACTGGCTGCCCACCCACTTCCAGTGGCACAACTTCGCCGACGCCTACCGGCTCATCGACTTCCTCGGCTACGCCCGCAACTCCCTGATCATCGCCACCGTCTACGCGACCCTCGTCACCCTCAGCTCCGCCTGGGTCGGCTTCGGCTTCGCCCGGCTCACCGCACCCGGCAAGAAGACCCTGTTCGGCATCCTCATCGGCTCGATGATGCTGCCCCAGATGATCACCCTGCTGCCGACCTACCTGATCTTCGCCAAGCTCGGCATGGTCGACACCTACTGGCCCTGGGTGCTGTGGGGCCTGTCCTCCGCCCCCTACCTGGTCTTCCTCTTCCGGCAGTTCTTCGCCGGACTGCCCCGCGAACTGGAGGAGGCGGCCATCGTCGACGGCTGCGGTTACGCCGGGATGTTCTGGCGGATCTTCCTGCCGCAGTCCTGGCCGGTGCTCTCCGCGAGCTTCGTCATCGCCTTCACCTGGACCTGGGGTGACTACATCGCGCCGCAGCTCCTGCTGTCCACCGACCGCTCCACCCTCGCCGTCGCCGTGATGACCACCTACGTCTCCTCGGCCGGCACCCCCATCACCAACCTCCAGGCCGCCGCCTCCGTGATGTACGTCGTCCCCATCCTGCTGGTCTTCCTGGTCGCCCAGCGCGGCTTCGTGGCTGGCCTGTCGACGTCCGGCCTCAAGTAGCCCGCCCCGCACACCCGTTGCAAGGAGTCACGCATGACCGCGCCCTTCTCCCGCCGCACCGCCCTGCAGGCCGCGGGAGCCACCGTGCTCGCCGCCGGCCTCTCGGGCGGGCTGACCGCCACCGCCGCCCACGCCGACGACGGCGACGGGTCCCGTCCGAAGCTGGTCACCTACCCCCGCCCGTCGGCCGTACCGACCAACACCAGCTTCCAGGTCCGGGTCCGCACCGCCCCCGACGGCGACTGGCAGACCCTCGACATCTACCGGCCGCAGCTGGAGGAGATCAACGCCACCACCGGCTCCGGCAAGGTCTACAACTCCTCGATGGTGTACTTCGACTTCCAGTGCTCCGTCGAAGTCGAGGTGACCTACCTCAAGGGCGGCACCACCAAGGCCCGGGTGAGACCCGACTCGTACGGCATCACGCCCGAACTCCTCGGCGACACGCTGCGGTTCACCCTCGACGAGCCCAAGGACCTGGTCGTCCAGATCAACGACGAGATCTTCGACTGCCTGCACGTCATCACCAACCGGATCGAGCACCGCACCCCGGCCGCCGACGACCCGGACGTCATCTACTTCGGCCCCGGCGTGCAGACCGTCACCGGCGGCGTCCTCACCGTCCCCAGCGGCAAGACCGTCTACCTCGCCGGCGGCGCCGTCCTCAAGGCCACCGTCTACTTCAAGGACGTCGAGAAGGCCGCCCTCCGCGGGCACGGCATGATCTGGGCGAGCTCAGGACAGGGCGTGCTCTGCGAGGGCAGCAGGAACATCCGGGTCGAGGACGTCATCATCATGAACCCCGGCAACTACATCGCCACCCTCGGCGAGGCCCAGAACGTGCACATCAAGAAGGTCCGCGGCTTCAGCTCCAAGGGCAACGGCGACGGCATCGACATCTTCTCCTCCAGCGACGTCATCGTCGACGGCTGCTTCCTGCGCAACTCCGACGACTGCATCGCCATCTACGCCCACCGCTGGGACTACTACGGCGACACCCGGAACATCACCGTGCAGAACTGCTCCCTGTGGGCCGACGTCGCCCACCCGATCAACATCGGCACGCACGGCAACAGCGACGCCCCGGAGACCATAGAGAACCTGGTCATCCGCAACATCGACATCCTCGACCACCGCGAACCCCAGATGAACTACCAGGGCTGCATCGCCCTCAACCCCGGCGACTCCAACCTGATCAGGAACGTCCGCATCGAGGACGTACGGATCGAGGACTTCCGCTGGGGCCAGGTCATCTACATGAAGGTCATGTACAACACGAAGTACAACACCTCGGTCGGCCGCGGCATCGACGGCGTCTACGTCAAGAACCTCAGCTACACGGGCACACACGCCAACCCGTCGCTCTTCCTCGGCTACGACGCGGACCACGCCATCACCAACGTCACCTTCGAGAACCTGGTGATCAACGGCGTCGTCATCGCCGACTCCATGAAGAAGCCGAGCTGGTACTACACCACGGACGAGATCCAGTGGTTCTCCAACGAGCACGTCACCAACCTGAAGTTCCTCACCACCGCCGAGGCCGAGGCGGCCGCCGCGTCATGACGATCCCCGCACCTGGCTCCGCCGGAAGCGCGGGGAGGGGCCGTGGGGCTGCTGCGGCTCCGTCGTGGCTGGTCGCGCAGTTTCTCGCGCCCCTTCGGGGCGCTACCGCTGCCGAACCGCAGCCAACTGCAGCGGGTCCTGTCAGCCGCCGGGGATTCCTCGGCGGCTCCGCGGCCCTGCTGCTGGCGACGGGCGCGAGCGGACTGCTCGTGCCCGGCCGGGCGGCGGCCCAGGAACAGGCTCAGGATCAGGCCGGGATGGCCTTCTCCCACCCCGGTCTGCTGCACTCCGCCGACGACCTCGCCCGGATGAAGGCAGCGGTCGCCGCCAGGCAATCCCCGGTCTACGACGGCTACCTGGCGCTCGCGGCCCACGCCCGTTCCTCCGCGACCTACGCCGTGCAGAACACGGGCCAGATCACCACCTGGGGTCGCGGCCCCGCCAACTACCAGAACCAGGCCGTCGCCGACTCGGCCGCCGCCTACCAGAACGCCCTCGTCTGGTCCGTCACCGGCGACACGGCGCACGCCGACAAGGCCCGCGACATCCTCAACGCCTGGTCCGCCTCGCTCACCGCCGTCACCGGAGCCGACGGCCCGCTCGGCGCCGGGCTCCAGGCCTTCAAGTTCGCCAACGCGGCCGAACTCCTGCGCCACACCGGCTACGACGGCTGGAGCGAGGCCGACATCGCGCGCTGCGAGGAGTCCTTCCTGCGCGTCTGGTATCCGGCCCTGTCCTGCTACACGCTCTACGCCAACGGCAACTGGGACCTGACGTCCCTTCAGTCCCTGCTGGCCATCGGCGTGTTCTGCGAGCAGCCCACCCTTTTCCACGACGCGCTGCGCTTCGCCGCGGCCGGCGCGGGCAACGGCAGCGTCCTGCACCGCATCGTCACCGACGCGGGCCAGGGTCAGGAGAGCGGCCGGGACCAGGGCCACGAACAGCTCGCGGTCGGCCTGCTCGCCGACGCCGCCCAGGTCGCCTGGAACCAGGGCGTCGACCTCTGGGGCTTCGACGGCAACCGCATCCTCGCCAACGTCGAGTACGCCGCCCGCTACAACCTCGGCGGCGACGTCCCCTTCGTCCCCGACCTCGACCGCACCGGCAAGTACCTCAAGCTCGCCGTCTCGGCCACCTCGCGCGGCACCCTGCCGCCGATCTACGAGATGGCGTACGCCCACTACGCGGGCGTACGCGGCCTCGACACCCCTTACACGAAGAACGCCGTCTTCCGCGGCACCGGCGGCGCCCGCGTCGTCGAGGGCAGCAACGACGACCTGCCCAGCTGGGGCACCTTCACCTACGCCGGCGCGACGGCGACCGCCCCGAGCGTGCCGACGCCACCGGCCGGTGTCACGGCGGTGGGGGAGGACCGGTCCGTCACCGTGACCTGGCTGCCGTCGACCTGGGCCGACTCCTACACGGTCCTGCGGGCGAGCGCCGCTGACGGCCGGTACGAGGAGATCGCGTCCGGGGTCGGCGAGCCGACGTACACCGACCTGCGCGTGCATGCCGGACGGACGTACTACTACACCGTCGCCGCCACCAACTCACTCGGCGAGAGCGGGAGTTCGACATGGGCGGCGGCCTCCGCCGGACTCCCCGGGCCCTGGACTGCGCAGGACGTCGGGCAGGTGAGGATCCCCGGCTCCGCGGCCTTCGACGGCGAGCGCTTCGTGCTGGAGGCGAGCGGCACCGACGACACCTACCGCCTCGTCCACCTGCCGCTGCGCGGCGACGGCGCGGTCACCGCGCGGATCGTGTGGCCGCTCAGCTCGCAGTACTCGAAGATCGGTGTGACGGTCCGGGCCTCGCTCGACGCGGACGCGGCGCATGCCTCCATGCTGATCCAGGGGCTGCCGCTGCACACCTGGAGCGGGGTGTGGACGGTCAGGCCCGTGGCCGGTGCGGAGGTCTCCGCGACCGGTAGTACGCCCGTGCCGCCCTCCCAGCAGCAGGCGATCACGGTCAACGCGGCCTTCCCGCTCTCCAACCTGGGCACGCTGCCCGAGTCGGCGACACCCCTGGAGGCGCCCTACGTCGAAGGCGCGGGCGACGGCTACCGGCTGCGGGCGCCCTACTGGGTGCGCGTGACCCGCAAGGGCGCGCGGTGCACGGGCGCCATCTCGCCGGACGGCGTCCACTGGACCGAAGTCGGCGCCGCCGAGGTCGAGTTGGGACGCACCGCGTACGCGGGTCTCGCGCTCACCGCCTGCCTCGGCGTCGACGAGGACTATGCGGAGACCGGTACCGGCGCTTTCGACAACGTCAGCGTGGTCTCCTCGTCAGGTGCGGTGTGGTGCGTGCCGCGTCCCGCCCGTGCCGTCACCGACCTGCGGGCCGTCACCGGCGCCGACGCCGTCGAGCTCGCCTGGAGCGACCCGGACCTGTCCGCCCGGTACTCCGTGCTGCGCGCCACCCGCGCCGAGGGGCCGTACCAGACCCTCGCCACCGGCGTCGGCCCGGTCGGCTTCGGCACCCGCGTCCGGCACGCCGACGCGACCGGGGCGCCGGGAACGACGTACCACTACACGGTGGTGAAGACCAACGCCGGTGGCCGCGGGCCGCGTTCGGCGCCGGCGCAGGCCGCGATGCCCACCCCGTCCGTGCCCCGACTGACCTCGGCCAGCACCGCGTTCGCCAACCAGGGCGAAGGTTTCCGGCATCTGCTGCGGGCCGCGCACGAGCCCGTGCTGTTCACGGCGGACGGGTTGCCGGACGGGCTCCGGCTCGACCGGCGCACCGGTCTGGTCTCCGGAACCCCCACCGCGACAGGCGAGTTCACGGTCACGACCACCGCGGCCAACGCCTCCGGGGCCACGACCGGCACCCTCGCACTCACGGTCGGCACTGCGCCGCCCGATCCGTGGACGTACGGGGACCTCGGCGACACCGTGCTCGACGACCGCGCCCTCGGGACTCTGGGCGTGGTCGCGATCACCACGCCGGGCAGCACGTCGTACGCCGACGGCACCTTCACCGTGCGGGGCGCGGGCGTCGACCTGAACGCCAACGGCCAAGGGATGACGGGGCAGTTCGTACGGCAGTCCATCAGCGGCGACTGCGAGATCGTCGCCCGGCTCGTCTCCCGTACCGGCGTGAGCGCCGACCGGGTGGGGCTGCTGATGGCGAAGTCGCTGTCGCCGTTCGACCAGGCCGCCGGAGTCGTCGTGACCGGCGGGAGCACCGCGCAGCTCATGCTCCGCAGGACCGTGGCCGGAGCCTCCGCCTTCACCGGCGGCGCGGCCGTCACCCTGCCCGCCCTGCTGCGGCTGAAGCGCGTCGGGACCGCCTTCGCCGCAGCCCTGTCCACCGATGACGGCGTCACCTGGACCCCCCTCGCCGACGGAGAGATCCCGGCCTTCGGTGACGCCCCCTACCACGTGGGCCTCGTGGTCTGCTCGCGCAGCCAACCGGTCCGCTGCACCACCGAGTTCGACGAGGTGAGCATCACGCCCACCTGAGCCAGACGGATTGGAGATGCACAGCGATGAGCCGCACTTCCCCCCACGAGCATTTCCGCAGAACAGAGTTGAGCCGCCGCGGTCTGCTGAGGACCGCCGGCGGCCTCACCGCCGCCCTCGCCCTCGGCGGCGCCACCGTCGCCACGACCGCGCACGCGGCCCCGACCACGTTCACCCACCCCGGCATGCTCCACAACGCCGGTGACATCAACCGGGCCAAGGTCAGGGTCGCGGCGGGAACCGACCCCTGGCTGTCCGGCTGGAACAAGCTGACCGCCAACTCCCACTCCCAGTCGACCTGGACCAACCGGGCGACCGCCACGATCATCCGCGGCGGCGACGGGCAGAACTACAGCCTGCTCTACGGCGACATCGCCGCCGCCTACCAGAACGCCCTGCGCTGGCAGGTCGGCGGCACCGAGGCCAACGCGGTCTGCGCCGCGAACATCCTCAACGCCTGGTCGACCACACTGACGACGGTCACCGGGAACGCCGACCGGTTCCTCGCGGCCGGCCTCTACGGCTGGCAGTTCGCCAACGCCTGCGAGCTGATGCGCGACTACGACGGCTTCGACCTCGCCGCCGCCCAGGAGATGCTGGCCAACGTCTTCTACCCGCTCAACAACAGCTTCCTGACCAACCACAACGACGCCTGCATCACCAACTACTGGGCCAACTGGGACCTGTGCAACATGGCCTCCGTCCTGGCCATCGGCATCCTCAACGAGGACAGCGCCAAGTACGACCAGGCCGTCACCTACTTCAAGTCGGGTGCGGGCAACGGCTCCATCGAGCACGCGGTCCCGTACCTGTACACCGACTCCGACGGCTACGCGCTGGGGCAGTGGCAGGAGTCCGGCCGCGACCAGGGCCACACCGTCATGGGCATGGGCCAGATGGGCGCAGTCTGCGAGATGGCCTGGAACCAGGGCGACGACCTGTACTCCTACGACGACAAGAGGTTCATGAAGGCCGCCCAGTACGTCGCCAAGTACAACATCGGCGACGACGTCCCCTTCACCACCTACACCTGGGGCACCGGGCAGAGCTGCGCCCAGTCGTCCCAGACCGTCGTCTCCGCCAGCTCCCGGGGCCAGGTCCGCCCGGTGTGGGCGATGCTCCACTTCCACTACAACCGGCGCCTGTACCTCGACGACAAGTACATCTCCGCCATGTACTACGACCTGGTCGCCCCCGAGGGCGGGGGAGGTGACTACGGCTCCGACAGCGGCGGCTACGACCAGCTCGGCTTCGGCACCCTGATGTACGCCAAGTAGCCGCGCGTATCCGCCCACGTGTCCGCCCGACCGCCGTGTGTGCCGGAATACCCGGAGCAGATGTGGTGCTCTTGTCGTACCGGCGTACTGGCACACGCGGCGGGAGGAGCTGGTGGGCGGATGACGGCGGACCGGACGGAGCCGAAGGACCCCGTGGCCGACACCCCGTACGGGGCGGTGCGCGGCAGGTGGGAGCGCGGGGTCGCCGTGTTCCGCGGCATCCCCTATGCCGCCCCGCCCTTCGGGGCGCACCGGTTCCGTCCGCCCGTGCCGCCCGAGCCCTGGGACGGCGTCCGGGATGCGGGCGCCTTCGGGCCGACGGCGCCCAAACCGCCGTACTCGGAGGCGTTCGCCCAGTATCTGTCCGACCCGGTGATTCCCGGCGACGACTGCCTCAACCTCAACGTGTGGACCCCGGAACCGGGCCCCGGTGCCCGGCTCCCGGTCCTCGTCTGGCTGCACGGCGGCGCCCTGACGAGGGGATCCTCGGCCGTACCGGTGTACGACGGGCATGCGTTCGCCCGTGACGGGGTCGTCTTCGTCTCGATGAACTACCGGCTGGGCGTGGAGGGCTACGGCCTGTTCCCCGACACCCCGCCCAACCCCGGCCTGCGCGACCAACTCGCCGCCCTGCGCTGGGTCCATGACACCGTCGCGGCCTTCGGCGGCGACCCGGCCCGCATCACCCTCTGCGGCCAGTCGGCCGGAGCCATCAGCGCCGGCGCCCTGCTCGCCGCACCCCAGGCGCAGGGCCTGATCCGCCGGGCCGTCCTGCAGAGCGGCCCGCCGGAGGCCTCGGAACGGGACAAGGTACGGCGCATGGTCCGGCGGATGGCCAGCCGCCTCAGGATCCCCGCGACCGCCCAGGCCTTCGCCGAGGTCGACCGGGAGCTGCTGCTGCGCACCCAGGCCGAGGTGGGCCGGCTCAGCAGCCCCGTCCTCGGCGGCCCCGCCTTCGGAATCGTGGTCGACGGCGACCTCGTCCCCCGCGACCCGCTCCAGGCCCTCCTCGACGGCGAGGCGGCGCGGGGCGTCGACCTCCTGATGGGCTGGACCCGCGACGAGTACCGGCTCTGGCTGGTCCCCGGAGGGCTCGTCGACCACATCGACCGGCTCGGCCCGGTCGCCCTCGCCGGTGCCATGGCCCGCTGCCATGTCGGCCACGAGGTGCCGCGCGGCTACCGTGCCCTGCAACCCGGGGCCGGCCCCGCCGAGATCGTCGGCCAGATGGTCACCGACCACCTGCTCCGCCGCCCGCTGCACCGGCTGGCCGCGGCCCGCCCGGGCTCCTCCTACCTCTACGAGTTCGCCTGGCCCTCCAACCGCCCCGGCCTCGGCGCCTGCCACGCCCTGGAACTGGGCTTCGTCTTCGACACCGGCGAGGTGTCCGACGCGGTCCGGCTGGCCGGTGAGGGCGCCCCGCAGGACCTCGCCGACGCCATCCACGGTGCCTGGGTCCGCTTCGCCGCCACCGGCGACCCCGGCTGGCAGCCCTGGGACGACACCCACCCGGTCCGCGTCCTCGGCGACGGCGAGCCCCACACCGTGCCCGGTCTGCGGGACGAGGAGTTCGCCCTCTGGAACCCGGGCGTGCCACCGCCGCACCCCGAACGAACGGCCGAACTGGCCCTGGCGGTGCGCAGGCTGCGCCGCTCAGTGGCCGCCGTGCGTCGCCACTGAGTCCCGTACCACCACGTGCGTCCCCAGCAGCAGGTGCTCGTCGGCCGACTCCCCACCGTGGCCGAGCGCGGTCCGCACGGCGAGCCGCCCCAGCTCCTCGTAGGGCACGTGCACGGTGGTCAGGGCGGGGTGCAGATCTCGGGCGAACGGTATGTCGTCGTACCCGGCCAGCGACACGTCCCCCGGCACCGCCAGGCCCGCCTCGTGCAGCGCGGTCAGCGCCCCCGCCGCCACCATGTCGGTGGCGGCGACCACCGCGCTGAACTCCAGTCCCAATGCCAGGGCCTGCCGTATCAGCCGGTGCCCGGAGTCCCGGGTGAAGTCACCGTGCAGCAGCAGCGCGGGGTCGGGCTCAAGACCCCTGGCCCGGTGCGCGGCCAGATATCCCCGCTCCCGCCCCATCGCCGTCGTGTGGTCCGGCTTCCCGCCCAGGAACAGCACCCGCCGGTGCCCCTGCGCGAGGACATGGGCGACCAGGGCGTAGGCGCCGCCCTCGTTGTCGTACTCGATGACCGTCACCGGCGCGCCGGGCCCGAGCGGCGGCCGCCCGCAGAGCACGAGCCGCGACCCGGCGGAGGCGAGCGAGTCGGCGACCCGACGCGTCCGCTCCCGGTACTCGGGCGTGTCCGCCGCCCCGCCCACCAGGATCACGGCGGCGGCCCGCTGGGCCCGCATCATCCCGATGAACTCCAGCTCGCGCCGCACGTCCCCGTCGGTGCTGCACACGAGACTCAGATGCCCGAGCCGCGCCGCCTCCCGCTCCACGCCGTACGCCATGTGCGCGAAGGACGGCCCGGTGATGTCCTCCAGCACGAAGGCGAGCGTGGGCGTACCGACCCCGGCGACCGCCTTCGCCCGGGCGTCGGCGACGTAGTCCATCTCACGAACGGCCCGCAGGACCCGGGTACGGGTGGCCGCACTGACCGGATACTCGCCCCCCAGCACCCGGGACACGGTGGACGCGGACACCCCGGCACGCGCGGCGACATCACGAATGGTGCTCCGCCCGTCTTCCCCGCTCTTCTTGGTCAACCCCACCCCCACCAACCGGTTCCCACGGGGACCTTAGCGCCCTGCCACGGATACAGGGAACGGGGGCCGCGGCGCCCGTCAGGGGTACCGGCAAACGGGGACTGCGCGCCACGGTCAGGATGTTGATGGCAGCTAGTTGGATCACGGCGGCTGTTCGGTGGGGATGGGTTTCGTAGTCGTCATCGAGGCGGCGATGGTGGATGAGTCAGCCGAGGGTGCGTTCGATGAGCCAGCGGCGGGCCTGGACCTGGAAGCCGCGCATGGCGGGGTCGCCTTGGATGATTTCGAGGTCGATGCCGAGGTGGGCGGCTTGTTCCACGGCTTTGGTTTTGTAGCCGTTGTCGGCCCGGGCTTTGGCGCTGATGGGGTGGCGGTCGCGGACTTGGGTGCCGGCGGCGTTCAGCAGGAGGCCGAGTGTGTCGTGACGATGTGACGCTTGCGGCCGGTGTTTTTTGGCAAGATGCCGCCGACTTCCCAGAGGGCTGAGGTAGGCGTAGATGCTCTGGTGGGGAGGGAAGTCGTGGGGCAGGCAGCGCCAGGGATGCCGTTGTGGGCCTGACGCCGGGCTTCGAGGGTGGGGCTGATGAGTTTCCCAGCGGGCGTTGGACAGGTCGCTGGGGTAGGGCGTGAGGGTTGCGTGGTGCCTGTGCGTGCGGTGGCGGTCGGCCGGGGCAGAGCGTGTGCGGGAGTTTCGGTTGCGCCGGGGCGTGCGTTCTCGTTTTCCGGTGAACCGGTAGATTTCCAAACGAGACAGGAGTTCTTGTGCGGAAACCGGCGCATAACTGGTGTGCTAATTTTTGCAGAGGTAATTTTTTCGGCGGATCGACTGAGTTGATGCTCGCGATTGACCTCCGGAACGCACCATCAACCATCTGATAGATGAATCAAACCCTCATTAAGGAACAGGTTTGATCGGCTGCCTAGCACTACTCAACTGATCTGTTCCTCATTATTGAGCCACTCCAAGATGGCCTCGACCATCTCCTGGTCCATTTGTTCGCGGAGGATCGCTGCGATCTGCTCGGCGCCCAAAACCCCGTGGCATTCCCAGAGTTGCTGCAAAGCGGGCGCGACTTTCGGTGACTGTAGACGGATAAGTATGGCCAGAGCCATCCCGGACCAGGATGTCGCGCCTTCCCAGTCTCCCGTTCGTTGCGCGAGGATGCCGAGCTGCCCGTAGATATTGGCGGAACTGGCCTGGTTGCCGAGGCGTTGGAAGACCTTGAGGGCCTGCTCGTACAGGCGCCTCGCCTCCCCGTACTCACCCTGCTGCTGCGCGAGCATGCCGAGCTGCCCGTAGGTGTTGGCGGAACCGGCCTGGTTGCCGAGGCGCTGGGAGGTCTGGAGGGCTTGCTCGTACAGGCGCCTCGCCTCCTGATACTCGCCCTGCTGCTGCGCGAGGATGCCGAGCTGGTGGTAGGTGCCGGCGGCGCCGGCCTGATCACCGAGGCGCTGGAAGACCTTGAGGGATTGCTCGTACAGGCGCCTCGCCTCCTCATACTCGCCCTGCTGCTGCGCGAGCATGCCGAGCTGCCCATAGGTGTTGGCGGAGCCGGCCTGGTCACCGAGGCGTTGCTTAATCTTGAGGGATTGCTCGTACAGGTTCCTAGCCTCCTCATACTCACCCTGCAGAAAGGCAAGATTGCCGAGTTCATGGAGCCAGGCAGGGTGCCGGGAAGAGGAGACGGGCAGCCAGGTGAGGCTGGTGGTGATGAGGGCGCGGGCGCGGTTCCAGGACCCCCGGTCCCGGAGCAGCGCGAACGAGTTTTCGGTTACTTCGGCGGCTTGTTGTAGGTCGTTGGCTTGGAGGAGGTGGTGGCGGGCTTCGAGGTGGTCGTGGATGTCCGCGTCCGGATCTTGGGGCCAGGCTGCTGCATGCCAGCGCCAAAATGCGGCGGCATTGCGGTGTGCTTGCTGGAGGTCTTGGAGATCGTTGTTGTGGCGGTGGAGTTCGGTGGCGGTCCAGCGGTGGACGAAGTGGCGGCCGGTCTGCCGGTTGGTGTGGAGCAGGCCGGTGCCAGCGCATTGAGCAAGGAGTTGTTCGAGGTCGGCAGGGTGGGCGCGTGGGGGTGTGGGGAGTTTCCTGGCCTCTGCGAGATGGGGAGCGAGCTGCTCCTGCAGGTCGGTAGGGAGGGTGGTGAGGTCGACGGGTTGGTCGAGGGGGATTCCGGCGTTGGCAAGGATGTCGAGGATCCGTTGGGCGGAGGCCGGAGTGGTGGCTGCGGTGTCGTCGTCGGGGCTGGTCTGGAAGAGGAGGGCGTTGGTGTCGACGGGTTCGCGGTAGACCGCGGTGTGGCGCAGCAGGGCATGCGCGGTGGCTGACAGCCGGGCGATCAGGTCGGGCAGGAGGATGTCGTCGGCGGCGAGGGTGGCCGTTTCGGCGAGGCGCGCATCCAGTGTTCGGCTGCCTGTGCGCAGGTCGTCTGCTGCTTCCGTCCCGTTGGTGTTGGGGGCGGGCACGGCAGGGTGTGCGTGTTGACGCTTGCGGAGGGCTTGGGTGAGGCGACGGGTGATGTCGGGGTAGCGGGCAGTGCTGTTGTTGAGGAGAGCGTCGAGGTATTCCAGGGCTCGGGGGTGGCCACCGACGAGGTGCCAGACGCGGGTGAGTTGGGGTTCGGTGAGGCGGTCGAGGGCCGACAGGGACCAGGCGAGTTTGAGTGTCTCGGCGTGGGAGAGGGGGCCGAGGTGCTCGAACTGGAGGCTGTGGTGGGCGTGGTTGGGCAGGGTGAACGGGAACCGGGAGGTGATGAGGAGTTTGCTGTCGCCGGGGTCGAGGGCCCAGGCGGCAAGAAGGTCGGCCAGGTCCGGGTCCGTGATGCGCATCTCGCCGGAATCCTGTGACGCTGCCGCAGTGTCACCGCGCTGAGTGCCAAGGTCTCCGGTAGATGCAGGCGAGGGAGCGGCTGTGCTGGGGGTGAGGTTGTCCTCGAAGTTGTCGAGGCTGACCAGTACGGGGGTGTCGCCGATGGCTTTGCGCAGGTGGTTGAGGCGTTGCTGCCAGGCCAGGTCTCCGCGGCGGGCGTGGAAGAGGTGGGTGAGCTGCTGCGGTGGCAGGGCGATGCCAGATGGGCTTGCGGTGTGGGGGAGTTGCAGTGATGCATCGGGTGCGGGCAGGGGCATGAAGGGATCGCTGACGGTGGTGAAGAACTCGTCGACGGAGGTTTCCCCCGCCAGTCCGGTGTGGATCCAGGCGGGCCGCAGGTGCTGCATGCGCAGGACGAGTTCGGCGGCGAGGGTGGTCTTGCCGATGCCGCCGATGCCGTGCAGGACCAGGCCGGCGGTGGCGGTGGCGTCCAGGGTGCGGGGCCATGCTCTTTGCTCGCGGCGGCGGCCGACGAACTCGCCTTCCGGGCGGACGATGAGCCCGTCCAGCCGTGTCCGTCCCCGGTCCGCGGTCATGAGGGAGGTATCGCTGTGGTCACTGGGACCGGAGGTTGTGTTGTACAGGGTGAGTAGTGGAAGGCGGCTGGTGGCAGTGAGGACGGTAAGGGTGGACCACTCCTCGAAGGCGGCCACCTGCTGTTCGCGTGGGCTGCTTGAGCCGGCGAGGTCGGCGTGGACGGTGCGGCGGGCTTGGGCGACGGCTTCGAGCAGGTCGGGGGAGTCCTGGCTGGTGAGGTCGCCGTAGACGCGGGCGAAGAAGCGGGTCGCATAGATGTCGGTGATGGAGGTGTCGGTGGCGATCACAGCGGCTGCTCCGCGGGCGGCCAAGCCGGCGGCGAAGGAGGGACGGTCACCGTCGTCGACGGCGGTGTGACAGGCCGACAGGGCGATGACAGGGGGCATCTTGCCTGCGGGGATGGCCGCGGTGACAAAGGTGTCAGCGTCTACCAGGCGGGAAGTACCGTCGTCGTGTTCGACTTCGAGTTCTCCGGGGCGTCCGTGGCCGGACAGGTGCAGGATGTGGAAGCGTTCTTGGGCGAGTGCGGCTCGGATGGCCGTGGTGGTGGCGAACTGCACGATCTTGACGTGGGCGTGGCCTGCACGGGCTGACCGTACGGAGGCCAGGACATTGCGCAGTTCGCGCTCGTAGTCGAGGACCTGGCCGGCACTGTCGTCCGGTCCCGAGACGGCCACCAGGATCCGCAGCGGTCCCGGTAAGCGAGGCGGAGCAGTGGCAGTGGTTCTGCGGTAGAGCGTGACATATGGCCGCAGGGCCAGTGCGAGCCCGGTGACCGGGTGAAGAAGGATCTCCCAGGGCAGTCGCCCGTACCCTCCGTCGGCCTGGACCGCCAGCCGGACCAGTTTGTGTTCCTGCTCTGCCTGCAACAGCACGTCGGCCAGTGCCTCGGCGACCTGCCCGGTGAGGAACGCGTCGGTGAGCAGTCGGCCGGCCCGGTGGACGGCTGCCGCAACCGGCGTCGTCTGTGCCGTCCCGTCTCCGCGGTAGACCGGTTCGCTGTCCGAGGTTGCGGAGTCCTGCGCCGCATGTGCGCCCTGCGTCGCCCTTGCCTGGCGGATCTCCCGCAGCGCGGTGAGCACGGTCTCGTTCACCCCGCGGTGCGTGCCGGTGACAGGCTGCAGGCAGGCCCCGCTCAGGCGTACTTCGTCCGAGCCGATGTGCAGGGTCAGGTCAATGCCGTCGGTGGGCAGCACCGGCACCGTGAATTCGAGAGTCGCCAGGCCTTGCAGGAGCGGGGCCAGGTTCTCGGTGCGGGCGATCCAGATGCTGTGCTGGAGCCATCCGTCCGCGCTGTTGTAGCGGGCGGACAGGACACCGATCACCTTGTCGTCGCCGGCACGGCGGACTGGAGCCCCGCTCATGCCGGGAAGAACATCCTGGGCCCGTGCCCGGCCCAACGGCACCGCGTCATCGCGTACCGTGCCACCCTCGCAGGTTCCCCGCGCATCCAGGAAACGGTATTCGTGCACATCGCTGACCTCGGGCGCACCGGTGATCACAAGGGGCGTCCCGTATTCCTGCCCGTCGGTACGCTCCCATCCCACCACCGACTGCGGCAGCGCCTGCTGCGCGCGGATGACCGCAAGATCGTGCACCGGATCGACACGGGCCACCACAGCGTCGAAGGCGCCGCCCCCGGAAAGGGGATCGACCCGCACACTCGCCCCCACCGCGCCGGCCTCCACGCAGTCCAGGACGTGCCAGGCGGTGACCAGCAGCCCGGGAGCAACCTGAAAGCACGTGCCGATCGGGCCATCCTCATGAAGGACCCGCCCCAGATACCCGGGAACCCGGTCCAGCGGCGTCGTGGTGTGCACGCTCACCTCAGGATCCCGCCGTTCCCGGGGCACCGGCAGCCGACGGCGCGCCCGCGGGCGGGGAGGGGACGGGACGGTTGTAGGTGAGCTTCACCCGGAGGGTGGCCTCGCCCGCCGAGCCCGCCACGATGACGTTGCCCTGCGCCGAGAACTTCAGCCCGAACTCCACTTCCAGCGCGTCCGGCCGGGCCGCCCGCCGTCCCGCCTGGTCCAGCACCGCGATCGTCGAGGTTGCCACCTCCACGATCGCATTCTGCGCGCGTACGAAGGCATCACGCACGCCCTGCGCCGCGTCCCCCACCCTCGATGTGGCCTGCGTACCACTCACAGGAACCGTCTCCACCAGGAGCTCGGTCTCCCCCACCTGAACCGTGATCGACCCGCCAGCCATGCATCCCCCAGAAGCAGCACAAGATCCCGACATCAAACAGGCAGAGCAACTCTTACCAAACACGCCACCGACCCGGGACGAAAAACGCATAAATAGCATTAATTACAGGTGGTGTTGTGATAGCAACAGCGCATCACCCCGCTGCTCACGCTGCGACGACGACCCGCTGCTGAACGGTTCCCCGACCGATAAGTTCGAACTGGCCAATCCTCAGTCGCAACCGCGTTGCCCGCGACCGCAGACTGTCCATGACCAGACCGAGCGGAACAGCATCGAAGAGCTGATCGACTCGGTTCATCGTGCCGGTGACGACGACGATCATCGTCGCCAGAGGCGGGCGGGGTGGTGCCGGGCTCGTTCATGTTGACGCCCTCAGTGGTGAACTTATCGATGAGCGGGCGGAGTTCGGCCAGTTCCGCGACGATCGAGAGGGCCCTCTCGCCCCCGATGCCGTCGACTTGCTGCATCGTCTCGGTGTCGGCGGCGCGAATGTTGTCCATGGTGGCGAAGTGGCAGGCGATGCGGCGGGATATGAACCGGCCGGTGCCACGCACCCCGAGCGCGCACAGCACCCGCGACAGCGACTGCCGCCTGGCCACGGTGATCCCTGCGAGCAAGTTGTCGCGGGTCTCGCCCGTCCGGTCCAGGGCGAGCATCTGCTCGCCGGTGAGGGCGAACAGGTCGGCGAGGTCGGTGACTAGGCCTGTTTCGACGAGCTGTCAGCGGCGCAGGGCGGTGTCGATCTGCGGCTCCGCCGCGTGGGCGCGACCAGCCCAGAACGACCCGCAGCCGCCGACCACACCGCAGCCACCCATGGCGAACAGGCGCCCTCAAACCACCCGAGCAATCCCGGCAATCGCCTCCGGCCCCACCCGACAGCACCCCCCGATCAACCGAGCCCCCGCCGCCCGCCACCCCTCCACCTGCCCGGCGTCGAACAGCGACCGCCCCGTCCACGCCCGTGCCTCCGCGTCCCACACCTCACCGCTGTTGGGATAGACGACCACCGGCTTCCCGGTGACCCGCGCCGCCACCTCCACCGCCCCGTCCACATCCTCCGGCGCACAGCAGTTCACCCCCACCGCGATCACCTCGTCCACCCCCGCCGCCAGGGCGAACGCCTCCTCCAGCGGCTGCCCCGCCCGGGTCCGCCCACCCGCCACGCTGTACGACAGCCAGGCCGGCACCCCCAGCCCCCGCACCGCCCGCAGCAGCGCCGCCGCCTCGTCCGCGTCCGGCACGGTCTCCAGCGCCAGCACATCCGGCCCCGCCGCGGCCAGCACCTCCAGCCGCGGCCGGTGGAACCGCTCCAGCTCGTCGACGCTCAGCCCGTACCGCCCCCGGTACTCGGAGCCGTCCGCGAGCATCGCCCCGTACGGCCCGACCGAGGCGGCCACCCACAGTGGCCTTACGATCCCTTCGGCCCGCGCCCGCCGTACCGCGTCCCGCCCCAGCTCCACGCTCAGCGCGAGCAGCCGGGCGGCCTCCTCGCGGGGGATCCCGCGCTTGCCGAAGCCCTCGAACGTGGCCTGGTAGCTGGCGGTGATCGCGACATCCGCGCCTGCCCTGAAGTACGCGAGGTGCGCGTCGCTCACCGCGTCGGGCCGGTCGGCCAGCAGCCGCGCCGACCACAGCTCGTCGCTCAGGTCGTGCCCGGCGGACGCCAGCTGGTTGGACATGCCGCCGTCGAGCACGACCGTCCCGGCGGCGAGGGCGTCGGCGAGGCTGGGGGAGATGTCGCTGGTCATGCCTCCGACGCTAGCCGACCCGGCGGCGGAACGACCGACCGCGTCCACGGTGCGGGCAGGCCCTGAATGCAGCCCCCTGAAGGCAGACCCCTACGGGCAGACCCCTGCGAGCACGCCGTCGTCCTGCCGCCGTCCTGCTCTACGCTCGCTGCCGTGAACGTCACCATCGTCCGTGCCTGCCTGCGCGACGGCCGCGGGGGCAGCCCCACCGCGGTCCTGGACGACACCCCGCTCACCGACGACGAGCGCCGCGAGGTGCCGGTCCGGGCCGGTACGTCCCATGCCGTGTTCCTCTCGGCCGACCGGGACGGCGGCGGGGCGACGCTGCGCTTCTTCACCGCCGAGGGCGAACTGCCCGGCTGCGGCCACGGCACGGTCGCCGCGCTGGCCGTCCTGGCCGCGCGCACCGGCACCCGCGAGGTCACCCTGCGGACGCGGGGCGGCACCCTCGCGGGCCGGGCGATCCGGCACGACGGGAACGACGGGAACGACGGGAACGACGGGAACGACGGGAACGACGGGAACGACGGGAACGACGGGAACGACGGGAACGGCGGCCTGGAAGCCTGGTTCACGCCGGGACCGGTCGGCCTGCGGGCGCCCGAGGCCGGCGAGCACGAGGACGTCCTCACCGCCCTGGGCGTCGCCGCGGACACGCCCGGCTGTGTCGTCGCCACTCTGGGGCGGCCGCGACTCCTCGTCCCGCTGCCCACCCGGTCCGCCGTCGCCGCGGTGACCCCGGACCTCGACCGCCTCCGCACCGCCTGCGACCGGCTGGCCCTGCTGGGCTGCTACCTGTACTCGGCCCCGGCATCGGACGGCCGGGTGGCGGCCCGTATGTTCGCCCCGTCGATCGGCGTCCCCGAGGACATCGCCAACGCCAACAGCACGGCCTGCCTGGCCGCCCACCTCGCCCGCACCGGCCTTGGCCGGCTCACTGCCGACATGGGCGACGCACTCGGCGCACCGGCCTCCGTCACGGCCGTCGTCCATGCCGACGGGGACGGTCCGAAGTTCCTCGTGGGCGGTGCGGCGGTGATCACCCGCGAACCGAAGGGCCGTTCCGCAGTGTTCACACCCGGTTCGGGTCGGTAGGCGGATCCGAGGAGGACGCCTGCGACTTCCTGGTGGACCGGTCCATCAGGAAGAGCCCGATGACGGCGATGAGCGCGAACGCGGCCGGCATGAGGAAGACGTGGGGCAGACCCACCGCCGC
Organism: Streptomyces sp. NPDC058464; assembly: GCF_042721035.1. NCBI lineage: Bacteria > Bacillati > Actinomycetota > Actinomycetes > Kitasatosporales > Streptomycetaceae > Streptomyces > Streptomyces sp. NPDC058464. Next base: position 30,786 of record NZ_JBHXMA010000025.1, on the reverse strand, counting down.
GACTCCCAGTCCTCCGACGGACCCTCCCAGTGCGGAGCTGAGCGCGGTGGAGCTCATGAAGATCGCGGAAGCGGTGGCCACGGCGCTGGGGAGCAGGCGCTGGGCCACAATGATCCCGAGTGCCGCGAAGACTCCCCACACCCCGCCCATGAGGATCTGCCCGGCGAAGAGTCCGGGCGCGCTGCCGGTGGTGGCGAAGCAGATGTTGGCGGCGACGCCGAAGCCGGCCGCGACGACCATGAGCCGCATCGTCCCGATTCTTCGGGCGACGAGGACAGCGAACGGCATCAGCACCAGTTCCACCAGCGGCTGGATGCCGATGATCGCGCCTTCGAGCCCGGAGGGGAAGCGGAGACGCTCGAGCATATAGATCGGTAGATATGCGTATTTGACTGGCTCGCCGGCGTACACGCACACATACAGCGCCGTGAACAGCAGCAGTGGCCGCATCGTCCGCACCCTCGTCCGAAGGGGGGCATCCGGTCGCACCGTGTGCGGCGACGGGCCCGCGGGCGCCGGTTTCGGCGGTGTCCGGAGCACGCCCAGCGGGACGAGCTGCACCAGGGCGAGCAGTGCCGTGGCGAACAGCATGGGCCGCAGTCCGTAACGGGCCGCGAGGAGGGCTCCGGCGGACGGTCCGACGATCCAGCCGGCCGTCAGCGCCATCCGCACGATGGAGACCACCCCGTCGCCGGCCACGCTGGGACGGACGCTCAGCTCGTCGTGGATGGCGGCGAAGATCTGGGAGGCGGCGCCACCGGCGAAACCGAGGACGACGGCGCTGATGACGAAGGGCATCCACAACTGCGTCGCGCAGGCGATGCCCGCCCAGCCCAGGAAGCCCGCGACAGCACATGCGCGAAACAGCCCCAGCCGTCCTCCGGTGCGGTCCGACCGCGCACCGACCAGGTAGCCGGCCACCGGCGCGGTCAGGCTGGTGAGGTAGAACAGGCCGGCGGTGGTCAGCGAGCCGCCCAGCTCCCTGGTCAGGAACAGGGCGATCTGCGGCGCGGCCGCGGACTGCCCCAGCCCCGCCAGGAACAGGGCGATGGTCGCGCCGCGGTACAGGGGCGAGGCCAGCACCAGTCGGAGTGCGGAGTCCCGTGCCGCCTGCCCGCCCGCCACCGCCCCCGGGACCAGGTCTGCGATGGAATCAGGCTGCTGCCCGATGTCGTCATGGTGGCTCATGCGCCGGCTGATGTCCTCCCCGCGGGCGTTCCGGCGCCCGCCTCACCCAACAATGTCTCCGACGGATGCGGGCGACGGCCCGCCGGCCAAGGCGACGGCCCGCCGGCCGAGGCGACGGCCGGGCATGCCACGGACCTGGCCGCGGCAGCGGGCCGCATCCTCGTGGTCCTCGTGTGAGATGCCCTTGGCGTGCGTGCGGGCGACCCGGTCGACGACGGACTCCGGCCACGCAGGCGGCCGTTGCCGCCGGGGCGGCTGCTGCCGGTGGCGAGGCCGACGGTTGCGCCGGGCCGTCGATGAGCCTCATGGGCCGGTCGAGCCGCTCGGGGGTGGCGGTGCCATCGCCGTGGGTCTCGATCGCGACGGCCGTGCCGCACACTTCCGCGACCAGCCCCTCGTCAGACTGTCCTGACGACGGTACCCGTGCCTTCGAGCGCGGCGACTTCTTCGGCGGGCGCCGCGGAGTCGGTGACGAGGGTGTGCAGGAGCGCGGATGGGCCGACGTAGGCGAGGGCGGTGCGGCCGAGCTTGCCGGCGTCCGCGGCGGCGATGACGCGGCGTGCCGAGGCGATGCCTGCCTTCTTCACCGCGGCGTCATCGAGGTCGTAGGCGGTCAGGCCCTCGGCCGCGCTCAGGCCGCAACAGCCGATGACCGCGGTGTCGAAGCGCAGTGCCGACAGGGAGGCGAGCGTGAGAGGGCCGGTGAGGGCCCCCTCGGCGGCGCGGGGCCGTCCGCCGGGCACCATCAGGGTGGTCGGGCCCGGCGTCTCGCCGAACAGGCGGATGGCCTGTAGTGACAGGGGCATCACCGTGACCGGACGTCGTTGCAGGAGGCGGGCCACCTCGAGGCAGGTGGTGCCGCTGTCCAGGAGGACGGTCTCGCCGTCGGCGATGAGCGAGGACACCTCGGCCGCGATCCGGCGTTTGGCGTCCACGGCCTCGCGGGCGCGCAGCGCGAAGGGCGGCTCCTCGCCCCTGAGCAGCAGGGTGCGCGCGCCGCCCCGGATGCGTTCGAGAACGCCTTGCGCGGCCAGCGTGTCGAGGTCGCGCCGGATGGTCATCTCCGAGGCGCCGGTCAGCTCGGCGAGGTCCTGGACCGTGGCGCTGCCCGACTCTCCGACGGCCTGGGCGATCAGGCCGTGCCGGTCTGTGTTGGTCATGACGCGATTGAACACCACACGAAATGAACATTCAATGTGTTCACTAGGTCGACTTTCGCACATAAAAAATGTTCGTTACGGTGATCGGCATGGAACGTTCGCTGCGAGCCGCCCGTGTGGCGACCTTCGTCTACTTCGTCCTCTGCGGCACCCTGATGGGCACTTGGGTGGTGCACATCCCCGCCATCGAGGAGCGCGTGGGCATCAGCCACGCGACGCTGGGGGGCCTGCTCGTGCTGCTCGGGCTCGGGGCCTTCATCGGCATGCAGGTGGCCGGACAGCTGGTCGACCGCCTCGGGGCCCGCGTGGTGGTCCCCGCCACCGGCGTCCTGTGCAGCGCGACCCTGGTGCTGCCCGGCCTGTCCCGTGATCCCTGGACGCTGGCAGGCGCCCTGCTGGTCTTCGGCTTCACCAACGGCTGCCTGGACGTGAGCATGAACGCCCACGCCGTGTACGTGGAAAAGGCGTACGGCCGGCCCGTCATGTCGGCCTTCCACGCCATGTTCTCCGTCGGCGGCGTCATCGCCTCGCTCGTCGCAGCGGGTGCCGCGAGCACCCGGACGAGCCCGGCCGCGGCCATGGGCGCCCTGGGAGCCACAGGCGTCGTGATCGCACTGGCGTGGGCACGCGGTCTGCTGCCGGCCACGCCGCCACCCGCCGCCACCGGCTCCGCGGAAGAGGAGCAGGCACCGGCCGCAGAGCCACACAGCACTTCCGGGCGCATGGGGACCCTCGCCTGCCTCGCCCTCGTCGTCATGCTGTGCGAGGGGGCCGCGAACGACTGGAGCGCCGTGCACCTGAAGGACGTCATCGGCGCAGCCGCGAGCACCGCCGCCTTCGCATACGGCACCTACGCGGCGGCGATGACCATCGGCCGGCTGCTCGCCGACCGACTCGTCGCCCGGCTCGGGTCCATGGCCGTCCTGCGCTACGGCTCGGCGACAGCCGCCGTCGGCATCACGATCGTGGCCGTCTCCCCCTGGACATGGTCCGCGTTCGCCGGGTGGGCGCTGTTCGGCCTGGGACTCTCCGGCTGCGTCCCCCAGTTGTTCAGCGCGGCCGGGCACGCCGACCCCGCCGCTGCCGGTGCCAACGTCTCCCGTGTGGCCGGCCTCGGCTACGTCGGCATGCTCGCCGGCCCGGCCGTCATCGGCTGGATGACCCATCTCGTCGCACTGAACCACGCCTTCGTGCTGCTGACCCTGCTGTGTGCGATCACCGCTGCGGCCGCGGGAGTCCTGCGCACCGAATCCGATCGCACGCGCGAGATGGCCCACGGCGGCCACTGACCGCCTGTGCGGCATGGCCCCTGACACCGTGCCGCACAGGCCTCTCCTCTCGCCCCCGGGCCGGCGGACCGGTGGAGGACGTGCTTCCTGGGGCCGGGCCGCACAAGCTCACCGGGCACGCCGTGATCAAGCCAGGAGACCGTGAAGACCGGTCACGGGGCGGCGCCTAGCCTTGGACCATGCCTGAAACGACGCTCTCGGACACCGAGGCCCGCGAGGTGCTCGGCGCGGACGGAGCCGTGTTCGACGCCCTCGTCCACAACCCGAAGAACGGCGTCACCGGTGGTGTGTGGCGGGTGAGCGCCGGCCGCCGCTCGGCCGTTCTGAAAGTGCTCACCCGCAACAAGGAGGCCACCGAACGCTGGGCCGCCTCGGACGAGCCCCGGCACTGGAACTACTGGCGGCGCGAGGCGTACGTCTACGAGTCGGGTCTGGCCCATGTCTGGCAGCCCCACGGGATCCGCGCGCCCGGGCTGCTTGCCTTGGTCGAACGGCCGGACGGGGACGTCGCGTTGTGGCTGGAGGACGTGCCGGGAGAGCCGGCCACCGCATGGCCGCTCGCCCGGCACGTCGAGCATGCCCACCGCCTCGGCGCCGCCCAGGGGGCCGCACGGCCCGGCGACCACCCGTGGCTGAGCCGCCGCTTCCTGCGCCAGTACATCGGCGGCAACACCCTGGGTGAGGAGCTCCTCGACGACGCCGAGGCCTGGCGACAGCCCCTGGTCCGCGACCACTTCCCGCCCGGCCTGCGCCGCGAGATGGTCCGGCTGCACCACGACCGCGAGTGGTTCCTCCAGGTGCTGGAGGCCCTGCCGCGGGCCTTCTGCCACCTCGACATGTGGCCCGCGAACCTCCGCTCCGACGGCCCCGCCACCGTCGCCCTCGACTGGTCGTTCGCCGGGGACGGCGCCCTGGGAGAGGACCTGGGCAACTACCTCCCCGACTCCGTCTTCGACCTCTTCGTCCCGGCCGCCCGGCTGCCCGGGTACGCGGCGGCCGCTTACGACGCCTACCTCCAGGGCCTGCGCGAGTCCGGCCGGGACGTCGACGAGCGGCTGGTACGGCTCGCGGTGTGCGCCTCGGCGGTGAAGTACGACTGGCTCACCGCCCTGATGCTGGCCCGCGCCGGCGAGGAGCAGCTGGACTACGGGGGCGGACGGCCGATCTCCGCCGAACTTCGGTACCGGGAACGGGGGTTGGCACTCGCCTTCCTCGCGGACTGGGCGGCCGAGGCGCGCGTCTCGGCCCCGGAGCTCGGCTTCCCGGAGCCGCCCAGCGGGCGTCGCCGGTAGCCGGTACCGGCAGGCGACACCGGTAGCCGGTACCGGCAGGCGTCGGCAGGCGGCGCCGCGGTCGGTCAGGCCGCGTGCCGCCTGTTCTTCCGGCGGCCCTTGCGCCGCGTCCGCCGGCTCGCCGGGACCATCAGGCCACCGAGGAGGCCGAGCGCGAGGGCGTAGGGCCACCAGCCGAAGGAGTCCGCCGAGTCGGCGGCGGTGCGGGTGGTCACGGCCGGGGGAGCGGACGCCGGGTCGGCGGTGTCCGCCTTCGTCGAGGCCCTGGCGGCCTCCGCGTTCAGGACCACGTCGTTGCCGTCGCCGCCCCGGTAGGTGATCCGGTAGACCGTGTCGGCGAGCTTGACCTCGGTGCCCTCGTGCAGGCCGTCGAAGCTGCCGGTCGTGCGGGTCGTGCCGGTGTGGTCGATCAGGGTGATGCGGCGGGCCGGAGCGTCGCCCGCGGCGGACAGGTCCAGCGCGCCGGCCAGGGCGAGGCGCCCCGTCACCTTCAACGGCTTCTTCCGCAGAACCAGTTCGCCCCGCTTGTGCTGGGTGTAGTCCCCCTTCACCGTCAGTCCGCTGGTCACCAGGCTGTCGTTGGTGACCGACCCCAGCACGGTGCCCGTCCCGGAGAGCGTGGTCAGCACGCGTAGCCCCGCCGTGCCCGGGTCCAGGCGGGCCCCGGCCGAGGTGAGCCGGACGGCCTCGCTGTGCGCGAGCGTCGCCCCGGAGCGCAGGGCGAGGGTGCCCCGACTGACGGTGGTCGTCCCCGTGTACGTCACCGCGCCGCCGGTGAGCGTGGTGGTGGCCGCCCCCGACTGCACGAGGGACCCGGAGCCGCCCACGTACGCCAGGTGGATCGGGGTCGAGGTGTTGCGGACGACCAGGGTGCCGTCGTTGTCGACGCGCCGGCGTTCGGTGCCCGTCAGGAGCGAGCCGTCGCCGCCCTTCCTGCCCGAACCCAGGTGCAGCACCGCGCCGTTGCGGATCGTCGTCGAGCCGTCGTAGTCCTGGGCGGCCGCGAAGGTCACGTCGTTCCCGCGGGTCCCCGCGATCACGACGTCCCCGGCGCCGGGCGCGGCCAGCGTGTCGTGGTAGCGGCCGCCGCCGATCGGGGCGCCCAGGGTCACCGGGCCGTCGTAGTCGAAGGTGAGCGTGGAGCGGCGGCCGCTCGCCTCGTGCAGGTTGACGTAGACGGTGTCCTTCGTCCCCGGCATGAAGATGCGATGGGTGGTCCCGTCGCCCCAGTGCACGTCGGCGCCCTCGATGTTGGTGCCGCGCTTGTTCAACTGGTGAGGCAATGCCGTCCAGTTGAGGGACGCGTCGCTCAGGGACGGGTTCGTGTCGCCGCCGCGGTCGCTGTAGCTGTACTGGCCGGTGAGGACCACCTTGCTGCCCGGCCGCGAGTGGACGTTGACGTCACTGCCGTACTCGCGCTGGTAGAAGTCCTGGCGCAGGGTGATCGTCTGACCCAGCGGGGTGTCGATGATCCAGGAGCCCTGGTTGAGGATGGCGCGCGCGTCGGGGAGCGCCACCGGGTACTCCGGGCGGCCGACGGCCATGCCGGTGCCGTTGTCGATGACGCCCGAGAAGGGGTGGGTGCCCGCCAGGTCCAGCGTGCCCCACATGTTGCGGGGCTGGGTCACCAGGCCCGAACCGCTGATCGTGCCGATGTTGAAGGTGCGGGTCAGGGAGAGGCGCAGGGTGCCGTCGACGCGGATGTTGAGCTGGTTGAGCTGGTAGCCGGGGGTGTCGTACGGGAAGTGGCCGATCAGGCCGGTGCCGCCGCCCGTGCCGTACTGCAGGGTCGTACCGCGCTCGACCGTGATCGCGGGCGGGTCCGGGTTGGTGACCGTCGTATACGGGTGGTTGCCGCCCTGGGTGCGGACGACCTGCCGCTGCCGGGACTTCGGCAGGGTGAAGTCGCTGTCCCTGGTGAGGATCAGGGTGCCGCCGCCGCGCACGGTGAGCGTGCCCTCGCCGCGGAGGACGCCGTCGTACGTGGTCGTCCCGGCCGGCACGGTGACGACCGTGTCGCCGGTGACGGTCACGTCCCGGTCGGCGAGGACGTCGGCGGTGACGTCCCGGGCACCGGAGGCCGGGGCGGCGGGGGCGGCGGCGGACGCCGGGGGAGCGGAGGCCAGAAGGGCGGCGAGGGCGCCGACGGCCGCTGCGGTGGTGTGGAGATGGCTGTGCACATCAGGGGAGACGCTTGCGGACGGCCCGCGATAACAGAAAAACAGCCCTCGGCACGGATCCGTCGGAAATCGCTTTCCCTCTTGTCGCGTCAGACCCGTTGACCCACGCGTAACACACCCTTACCTTTTCGGCGATCACAACGTTCGTCATGACAGATGCAGTTCGGTAGGTCGAACGGCTTTCCTTCCCCCGAGGAGCGTGTGTAGATGAGACGTGCGTACGCGATCCTGCTGTCCCTCTGTCTGGCGGTGATCGGCGCCCTGGCCACCGCGGGACCGGCCGCGGCCGCCTCCCAGACGGTCACCAACGGCACCCAGTTCACCGACACTTCGGGGAACGTCGTGCACGCCCACGGCGGCGGGGTCATCAAGGTCGGCAGCTACTACTACTGGTTCGGCGAGGACCGCAACTCCGACAACACCTTCAAGTACGTGGATGCCTACCGTTCCACCGACCTGAAGACCTGGGAGTTCCGCAACCACGTCCTCACCCAGTCCTCCGCCTCCGAACTCGGCACCGCCTACATCGAGCGCCCGAAGGTCATCTACAACGCCTCCACCGGCAAGTTCGTGATGTGGATGCACAAGGAGAACGGCGTCGACTACAGCGAGGCCAAGGCCGCGGTCGCCGTCTCCGACACCGTCGACGGGAACTACACCTACCAGGGCAGCTTCCAGCCGCTCGGCCAGTACATGTCCCGGGACATCACGACCTTCGTCGACACCGACGGCACGGCCTACATGGTCTCCGCCGCCAACGAGAACTACGACCTGCAGATCTACAAGCTCACCAGCGACTACACCGCCATCGACAGCCTGGTCGCCAACCCCTGGGCCGGCGGCCACCGCGAGGCCCCGGCGCTCTTCAAGCGCAACGGCGTCTACTTCATGCTCACTTCGGGCGCGACCGGCTGGAGCGCCAACCAGCAGGAGTACGCCACCGCGACCTCCCTCGCCGGCCCCTGGACCTCCTGGACCAACGTCGGCGACTCCACGGCCTACAACTCCCAGACCGCGTACGTCCTCCCGATCACCGGCACCTCGGGCACCTCGTACCTCTACATGGGCGACCGCTGGGGCAACTCCTTCGGCGGCACGGTCAACGACTCCCGTTACGTCTGGCTGCCGTTGACCTTCCCGACCTCCACCTCGATGTCGATGTCCTGGTACCCGGAGGTGTCGATCGACACGGCGGCCGGCACGGTCGGCGGCACCAGCGCCACCTACAACACCCTGATCGCCCGGCACAGCAGCAAGTGCGCCGACGTGCCGAGCCAGTCCCTCTGGGAGGGCGTCGCGATCAGCCAGTACACCTGCAACAGTGGGACCAACCAGAAGTGGTGGTTCAAGGACCTGGGCACCGGCTACTACGAACTGATGGGCCGGGGCAGCTCGCTGTGCCTCCAGGAGAACTCCACCGACGTCACCCAGGAGGACTGCACCGGCGCCACCGCCCAGCAGTGGTCGGTCGTCACCTCCGGCTCCTACGTCAACATCAAGGCCCGTACCAGCGGTGAGTGCCTGGACGTGAGCGGCGCGTCCACCGCCAACTCGGCCGCGATCATCACGTACACGTGCAACAGCGGCACGAACCAGCAGTGGACCCGCGGGACCTGATGACGCTTCAGAGATGAGTTACGCCAGCAGGTCGATCGCGTCGATCGAGGTGCCGGCGCTGAGGAAGGACGTTGTCCCCGAGCCGCTCGCCACGTAGATCTTCAGCGTGTTGTAGGCGCTGGTGTCCGTCAGCCAGGCGGACGCCGGAACGCTGTAGGTGAACGTGTAGTTGTTGCCCCGGTACGAGCCCACGGTCAGTGACCGGGTGCTCGGCTGGGTGGGCGGGGAGGGGACGGCCGAGGTCCAGGTGTCGTTGACGACGACCTGCGGCCTGCCGTTCGCGTAGGCCGTCGTCACGCCGATCCTGAGGGTGTGCGCGGCGGCGGCCTGGGCGGCCGTGAGCTTGAAGTACACGATGATCCCGCTGTTGACGTCCTTCCACAGGTAGCAGGGGAACGCCGAGGTCTCGGTGCCGCTGCCGATGACCACGTTCCCGGTCCAGGACGCGGCCCGGACGTCCGACGGGTGCGCGTACGTCATCAGGTCGGCGTTCTTGAACCCGCCCGGAGTGCCGTCCCAGTTGTTGATCCGCCAGATCGCGGACGCGTTGCCGGGATCGTTGGAGGACGGGACGGCGATGGTGTTGAGGGTGGTGGTCGCGCCGGCGGAAACGCTCACCGAGCCGGTGTAGACCGCCAGTTCGCCCTTGAAGACGGTGAGCGTGTACGTCCCGGGCAGCACGCCCGCGATCGAGAACCAGCCGTCCGACGAACGCGCCGAACCCCAGTACTGGGCCGCCGAGTTGGCGAGTCCCACCGTGTACGCGTACGCCGTGTCCCGTCCCGAGATGCCGACGCCGGCCACCCGCCCGCGTCCGCTCGCGGCCACGTACCCGGAGATGCCCAGCGAGTCCGCCCAGGAGGTGGTGAGGGTGCCCGGGTACAGGGACGAGGAGGGCGCGCCGCCGTCCGTGAGGGCGATGACGTACGGGCCCTGGAGGCCGTAGCGCTCCGCCTCGGTCTGGTTCTCGCCGTAGTACAGGATCTCGTACAGGCCGCCGCCGTCGGCGCTCTGGTGGCGCAGCAGCGAGCGGTAGAACGGGCCGCCGGAGGCCTTCTCGTGGTTGCTGCGCACGACCCACAGGCCGACGCTGCCGGTCGTCCAGCCGATGTAGCTGTAGTCCATCACCCGCAGCTTCGAGTAGTGCTTGGCGCGGGTCTGGCCGTCGGACTTCTCGAAGACGTCCGCGGACTCGATGACGGTGGGCGCGTAGGTGTAGGAGTCCGGCTCGTCGTTGAGGAACAGGCCGGCCTTGACGCGCACGATGTACCGGGTGGCGGAGACGGACGAGTCGGCCTTGTTGGTCCACAGGTAGACGTTGTTCTCGCCGCTGCGGGCCGCGTAGTAGTGCTTCAGCGTGCCGTACGCGACGGAGACCAGGATCGTCGAACCCGACTGGGCGATGGTCACCGTGGAGGTGCCGAGGCCCGACTCGACGTGCGAGTTCTTGCCGCCGTAGCCCTGGTACTCGGTGCCCTTGTAGACCAGCGAGGTCAGGTCGCCGTTGGTCTTGCTGACCTTGAAGACGAGACTGGCTCCGGTGTCCACGACGTAGTTGGAGCCGTCGTCCGACCAGCCGAAGCTCGCGGCCGAGGCGGTGGTGGCGAGCGGTCCGGCGAGGGCGGCGGTACCGGCGGCGGCCGCGCTGCCGAGGACGAAGGTGCGGCGTCCGAGCGGTCTCCCGGTGGATCCGGACATGGGGGTGCCTCCTTCGGTGGGGCGGGTTGCGGGTGTCTGTGAGAGTGACAGTTGAATCGATTTCGCGAAAGGGCTTTCACTTTCCTGGAGTTGGCAATCCCGTGAAAACGGTCCAAGGTCTAGAAAGCGCTTGTGGATGACGGTACGGTCCCCGCCAGACCCTGTCACCGCGACGGAGGAGTCCCGGGTGAGACGTTTCAACGGTGTTCGTGTCGCCGCGCTCGCGGCGGTCGTCCTCGGCACCTGCCTGACGACCGCTCCCGCCGCCCGGGCCCACGACCGGCAGCCGCCGCTCGGTATCGGCAACTGCACCGCCACCGCCTGCCACTTCGACGTGCCGCCGGGCGACTACGACGTGACCGTCCGGCTCGGCGCCGCCGCCGCGTCCAGCACGAGCATCAGCGGCGAGACCCGGCGCTCCCTCCTCCCCGAGACGGCCGTGGCCGCCGGCCGGCACGTCACGCGCGGCTTCACCGTGAACGTCCGCACCCCCGAGGGCGAGCCGACGGGCCCGGACGGAACCCCGGGCCTGGACCTCAACATCGGCGGCTCCGCTCCCGCACTCGCCGACATCCGGGTCACCCCTGCCTCCCGGCACACCCGGCAGATCCTCCTGGTCGGCGACTCCACGGTCTGCGACCAGCCCGCCGACCCCTACTCCGGCTGGGGCCAGCAGCTCCCGCAGTTCCTGCGCAAGGGCGTCGCCGTCGCCAACTACGCGGACTCCGGCGAAAGTACGACGACCTATCTCCAGAACCCCCAACTCTGGGGTAACGTCGAGCAGTTGATCCGCCCGGGTGACCTGGTCCTGATCCAGCTGGCGCACAACGACAAGACGACGGACGAGGCGACCTACCGCGCGAACCTGGAGACACTGGTGGCGGGCGTACGGGAGAAGGGCGGGCGGCCGGTGCTGGTCACACCCATCGTGCGCCGCTGGTTCAATGCCGACGGCACGCTGAACAACGACATCGCGCTTCTGGTCAACGGGCTCGGCGTCAATCATCCTGAGGTGATCCGCTCGGTCGCCGCCGCCGAGGACGTTCCGCTGATCGACCTCACGGCGAAGACCAAGGCGCTGGTCGAGTCCCTCGGCGTGGAGGGCTCCAAGGCGCTGTACCTGTACAACGAGAAGAAGGACAACACGCACACCTCCGGGTACGGCGCCACCGTCTACGCGGGCCTGGTGCGTGATGAGCTTCTCGCCCGGCACCTGGTGCCCCGGGGCACCGTGCGGGCGGGATGAGCCCCTGGGGCGCCCCGACCGGAACCGGGGCGCCCCAGGTTCCAACGCCACGAGCGCCTGGAACGGTACGAGTGCTTCGCGCGGTACGAGTGCTTCGAACGGTACGAGCGAGAAAGAGCCCCGATGCAGCTGCCTCCCGAGGACCGCCGTTCCAGCCCGCGCACCGGCTACACCCGTGCCCACTGGGAGACAGCGGCCGACGCGCTGCTCGCCGCCGTCGAGCCGTACGCCACCCCGGACCGTGCCCTCTACCACCTCCCCGGCGACCACCAGAGCTGGTCGGGGCGGCTCTCCGACGGTCTGGAGGGCTACGCCCGCACCCTGCTCCTCGCCGCCTTCCGGCGCGACGAGACCGTGCTCCAGCGGTACGCGGACGGACTCGCGGCCGGCGTGGCGGGCGTCTGGCCGCGCATCGAGGACCGCAGCCAGCCGCTGGTCGAGGCCGCCTCGGTCGCCCTCGCCCTGCGCCTGACCCGCCCGCTGCTGTGGGACCGGCTCGACGACGCCGTACGGCAACGGGCGGCGGCCTGGCTCGCCGACGCGCTGACCGCCGAACCCTGGCCCTGCAACTGGGAGCTGTTCCCGGTGACGGTCGGCGGCTTCCTGGCCGAGGTCGGCCACGAGCCCGAGGCCGCGCACAAGGCGGTCGACCACGGCCTGGCCCGGATCGAGGACTGGTACGTCTCGGACGGCTGGTACACGGACGGCGACGGCCGCAAGTTCGACTACTACAACGGCTGGGCGATGCACCTCTACCCGGTGCTGCACGCCTGGCTGGCCGACGACGAGCAACTGCTCGACCTGTACGGCGGCCGCCTGGAACGCCATCTCGCGGACTACGCACGCCTGTTCGGCGGCGACGGCGCCCCGATGCACCAGGGCCGCTCCCTGACCTACCGCTTCGCGACCACGGCCCCGCTGTGGCTCGGCGCGCTCACCGGCCGTACCCCCCTGTCCCCCGGGGAGACCCGGCGACTGGCCTCCGGGGCACTGAAGTACTTCCTCGACCGGGACGCCCTGGACGACCGGGGCCTGCTGACCCTCGGCTGGCACGGCCCCGACCCCGCCGTCCTGCAGGGCTATTCGGGCCCCGCCTCCCCGTACTGGGCGAGCAAGGGCTTCCTCGGCCTGCTGCTCCCGCCGGACCACGAGGTGTGGACGGCACCGGAGGAACCGGCCCCCGCGGAACGCGCCGACGCGGTCACCCCGATCACCCCGGCCAACTGGCTCCTCCAGTCCACGAGTTCGGACGGAATCGTCCGCCTCCACAACCACGGCAGCGAGGACGTCCGCTACGACCCGTACTACACCCGCCTCGGCTACTCGACCGTGACCGGGCCCGCCGCCTCGTACGACAACAGCGTGATCGTCGGCGACGACCCGAGCCGCACGCACATCGAGCCGCTGGGCGTGGGGGAGGGCTGGGCCGCCTCGCGGCACTCGGCCGGCGCGGGCGCCCGGGTGACGAGCGCGGTGCTCGTGCACGGGGCCGTGGAGGTGCGGGCCTTCCGGGTGACGGGGGCGCCGCCCGGAACCCCGGTGCGGGTGACCGGCTGGGCCGCACCGGAGGGTCTCCGGGCCGAACTGCTGCCCGCCGTGGGCCTCGACGACGCGCTCAGCGGGGTCACGGAGGAGGCCGCGACCCTGTTCGTCGCGCTGAGCCGGCTCACCGGCGCGCCGGACGCCGCACCGCTCGGCGAGACGGTGACCGTACGCGCCGAGGGCGACCGGGAGTTGACGGTGCTGTGGAGCGGCGGACCCGGCCTCCGGGTCAGGTGGCAGGCGTCCGGCGTGGAGGTGGAGCACACCGCGCAGGGCTGAGCCGCTTCCGGTGTCGGCGTCGGCATCGTGCGCTGGGCGTGGAAAGGGGCACGGCGGCCCCCGTCACGGGGTGAGGCGGGCGATCCGCAGCGTCGTCGTGGTCGGTGAGGCACCGGTCAGCGGGCTGCCGTAGCCCGGCGTGACGGGTGGGTAGGCCCAGGTGAGGGAGCCGTCCTTGAGGACCGCGATGTCACCGGTGAACCGCGCGCTCACCACCTTGCCGGCTCCGACGAACCTGCCGTTCCAGTCGACCAGCCGCAGGTGCGTGCCCGTGAAGGTGCCGGTGCAGGTGCCCGCCGAGCACTTGGCGTTCTTCAGGGACTCCCAGGAGAGCAGGAGCTTGTCCTTGCCGTAGGGCGCGAGGTGCACGTTCACGTTCTCGACGGTCTTGGCACTGGTGAGGTAGACCGCCTTGCCGGGGCCGGAGTTGCGGTTCTTCAGGAACGCGACGGCGACCTGGTGGGTGGCGGTCTTCGGGGTGACCGTCCAGCCGCGGCCGCTGCTGTCGTCCGGGTTCTTCTTCGCGGAGGCGGCGCCCCGGGAGGCGAACGCGGTCGCGTACCTGCCGGTGGCGGACTTCACCAGGTCGCCGGTGCGGCCGGGGAAGGTACCCCCGCAGTAGCCCGCCCAGCACTGCTCCCGCTGGACCACCGGGGCCACGTCCGGGGCACCGATGCCGGTGGAGACGAACAGGCCCGAGCGCCAGTCGTCGAAGCAGAGCGAGGTGAAGGCGCCGGAGGTCTCGGCGTGCAGGGCGATCCCCTCGTTGTGGCTGCACCCCCAACTCCAGCCGCCGCTCAGCTTCTTGCCCCCGGCGCTGATGTACGACAGCTTGTCGCCGAAGTGCCCGTCGGCGAAGCCGCCGGCGCCGTGCACCACGAAGTAGGCGCCGTACTTGGAGCCGTTCCAGGTGAGTTGGCCGTCGAGGGTGGGGGAGGTGTCGTGGGAGGCGGTGCCGGTGAGCTTGGTGGTCCAGGTCCGTTTGCCGCCCGTGTAACGGACGATCGCGGCCGCCGTCTCCTTCCACTTGTTGGTGTCGGCGACCCGGGTGAGGAGCGCGAACCCGTTGGTGTGGGCGACCAGGCCGCCCACCTCCTTCGCGCCCTTGACCACCGTGTCGGCGCCGGACCGCTTGCCGGCCGCGGTGAGCGGGGTGACGTGGACGCCGTCGGCGGCGGGCCAGGCGACCCGCAGCGTGCCGTCGGGGGCGACCGCGGTGGCGGTGCGGTTCCACTCCCGGGTGTTGTTGTAACCCGCCGAGAGGTAGGGGTACTTGGCGTTGAGGGTCACCGCGGTGGACGTGACCTTCAGGCCCGTGGTCGTGGCCGCGCCGGCGGTGGCGTACCAGGCGCCGGCCAGCAGACCGCCGGCCGCGAGGAGTCCGACAGCGGGCTTGCGGTAGGCGTGGACCCGGCGGTGACGTGTGGTGCGTGGTGCGGAAGTCATGCCCTGTGGTTGCCGCCGGGTCCCGGAAGGTTGCCGTGCCTGGGGACGTCTCCGCTAGGGCCGGTCGGTTCCGAGGGCGTTCCCCAGGAACGTCGTGGCCTGGTCGATCGCGCCGCGGGCGGCCTCCGACTGGCTGAGCGAGTTGAGCAACATGAAGTCGTGGACCGTGCCGTCGTAGCGCACCGTGGTCACCGGGACGTCGGCCGCCCGCAGCTTGGCGGCGTACGCCTCGCCCTCGTCGCGCAGCACGTCGGCCTCGTCGACGATCAGCAGAGCGGGCGGCAGGCCGGAGAGCTGCTCGGTGGTGGCCTGGTTGGG
Source organism: Streptomyces sp. NPDC058464 (assembly GCF_042721035.1). Classification (NCBI taxonomy): domain Bacteria; kingdom Bacillati; phylum Actinomycetota; class Actinomycetes; order Kitasatosporales; family Streptomycetaceae; genus Streptomyces; species Streptomyces sp. NPDC058464. The sequence continues at coordinate 15,531 of NZ_JBHXMA010000025.1, read as the reverse complement.
CGAGGCGGTGATCTCCGCGCGCTTGGCCGGGTCGGTCGTGTAGGCGTCCCAGAACCACTCCATCAGCTTGCGGCTCAGGTAGTAGCCGGTGGCGAACTGGTCGTAGGAGCCGGTGTTCATGGCCGCGTCCGTGACCGGGTAGTACATCGACTGCTGTATGAACGTGATGTCACCGCGCTCCTTGGCCATGAGGGCGAGTGCGGCCGTCATGTTCCCGCCGACCGATTCCCCGGCCACCGCCATGCGCTGTGCGTCCAGCCCCTTGGCCGCTCCCTCGCGGACGACCCACTGGGCGGCGGCATAGCCCTGCTCGATGGCCACGGGGTAGTGGGCTTCGGGCGACGGCGTGTACTCCACGAAGACCACGGCCGCTTGTGCGCCGACCGCCAGCTCCCGCACCAGGCGGTCGTGGGTGCCGGCGTTGCCCAGGACCCAGCCGCCGCCGTGCATGTACAGCACGACGGGCAGCATTCCGGTGGCGCCCTGCGGTCGGACGATGCGTACCCGTACGTCGCCCACGGCGGCCGGCACGGTGATCCACTCCTCGTCGACCGGCAGTTTGTCGATCGGTGCGGCCTGGAGGTCGTCGAGGACCTTGCGCGCGGCGGCGGGATCCAGCTCGTACAGGAACGGGTGGTGCGAGGTCGCCTCGGCGAGTGCCCGTGCTTCGGGTTCGAGGACGATCGAGGAGGTCTGAGCAGCCATGGGAATGCTCCCTGGGGAATTCCGAGAACGGCATGGTCGGGACGTCCGGGAAGGGCATGGCGCCGGGCGCACAAGGCCGAAGAGCATCGCGACGCGCCGGCGTCGTGCGGTGGCCGGCGGCGCCCGCGCCCTGCGTCAGGCCCTTGGCGAAGACCTACTGTCCACCATAGTCATGCCCTCTGCGCCGCTGCATTCCAGGCGCGCGGCCGGTCGCTCTGTGTCATCCCCGGTGTCACCCGGTCCCGAGCAGCGTCTCCCTGACCCGGTCGGCGAACCCGGCCGGGTGTTCGGCGACGCCGAGGTGGCCGCCGGGGAACTCGGTGAAGGCCGCACCGGTGTGCTCGGCGACGAACTCCGCCGTGCGGTGCAGGAGTTGGCCCTTCGAGTCGGCTCCGGCCGCGATCGCGAGGCGGGGCAGAGCGGTGGGTGGGCGGTAGGTGGTGAAGGGGCGGAGGACATGGGCGAGCAGGATGGCCATCGGGGTCCCGGGGGCCGGGCGCGCGGCGTCGAGCTGCTCGATCAGCTCGGTGCGCAGCCGCTCCCCGTCCGGCAGCAGCGTGACGCAGGGGGGCTCGTGCGCGACTACGTGCCGCAGCCGGCCGGGGTGGCGGGCCAGCAGGTCGAGGGCGGCGATGCCGCCGGAGCTGGTCCCGAAGACGTACGCCGAATCGCCCGGCGTCAGTACCTCCTCCAGGACCCGGTGCGCACCCTCGCTCCAGTCCCGCACGGTCTGGTCGGCGACCGGGTCGCCCAGGTGGCCGTGGGCGAGGCCCAGCGGGTCGTACGTCACGACGGTGAAGTGCGGGGCCAGATGTTCCGTGAAGGGGCCCAGGCCCATCGGGTGCCCGGCGCCGCCGGGGAGCACGAGCAGCACGGGGCCGCTGCCGGTGACGTCGTAGTGCAGGTCAGACATGGTGGTCGGTCTCCTCGCGGGGCCAGTTCTCCAGTGCGATGTGCAGGGCGTCGATCGCCCGCTCCCAGGAGGCGCGGACGTCGCGCGGGGCGTTGAAGCCGCCCACGGCCTCCAGGGCGCAGTAGCCGTGGAAGGTGGCGCGCAACAGGCGTACGGCGTCGGTGAGATCGGGTTCGGCCAGGCCGTAGCCGCGCAGCATGCCGTAGGTGATCTCCACCGTGCGGCGCATGGCGGGGGCGTCGGCGTCGACGAGGGCGGGGTCGATACGGATCTGGGTGGCCGAGTAGCGGCCGGGGTGGGTCAGGGCGTACGCGCGGTAGGCGTCGGCGTAGGCGGCCAGGGCGTCCCGTCCGGACCGTCCGGCCACGGCGACGGCGATCCGGTCGATCATCTCGCCGCCCGCCAGGAGCGCGAGCCGGTGGCGCAGGTCCTGGAGGTTGCGGACGTGTGCGTAGAGGCTCGCGTCCCGTACGCCGAAGCGCCGGGCCAGCGCGGACAGCGAGACCTGCTCGAAACCGGCCTCGTCGGCCAGCTCGGCCGCCGCCGCGACGAGCCGGTCGGCGGTGATTCCGGCACGGGCCATGTGATACCTCCCCTGGATTCCCTAGACAGAATCCTAGGGTCTCTAGGTTTTGGTCGTCATGCGATTTATCGCGAGGCGTCCGGCCGGGGTACCGGCATAGGGTTGCCGGGGAGACGGGAGGGGGAGCCGTGGCGAATGAGGCGCGGCGCGTGGAACGGGCGGCGCGCGAGCGGACGGCGGACGGTCGACCGCTCTGGAAAGACCGGGACTTCGGGTTCTTCTGGCTCGCCCAGACACTCTCCGTCCTCGGTGACTCCTTCAGCCTGATCGCGCTGCCCCTGCTGGTCCTCCAGGCGACCGGTTCGGTGGCCCGGATGGGTCTGCTCACCGGCGTCGGCGGGGTCGCGATGGTGCTGGCGGCGGTCTTCGCCGGCGTGGTCGTGGACCGGGTCGACCGGCGCAAGCTCCTCATCGCCTGCGACCTGGTCCGCATGGTCCTCTACGGCCTGGTCCCGCTCGTCTGGCTCGCCGGACCGCGGCTCTGGCTCCTGTACGTGGTCCTGCCCCTGTGCGAGGCCGTCGGCATGCTCTTCGCCGTCGGGTACGTCACCGTCGTCCGCGGACTCGTCGGGCCCGGCCGACTCACCGAGGCGAACGGCCGGTTGAACGCCACCGCGGCCGCGGCCGGCGTGCTGGGACCGCTCGGCGCGGGCCTGGTGGCCGCCCGGACCGGGCCCGCCGACGCGGTGGCCGTGGACGCGGTCAGCTACGCGGTCTCGGCGGGCTGTCTCCTCTTCGTGCGGGTCCGGGAGCGCGCCGCGGACGACGGGCCGGTCAAGGACACGGGCCTGTGGCGGGACCTGCGCACCGGGCTCTCGTACCTGTTCCGCCACCCCGTCCTGCGCTCGCTCGCCGCTCTCCTCGCCGTGTTCAGCTTCCTCAGCCTCGGTGTCACCGACCTGGTCATCTACCACCTCAAGCACGACCTCGGGCACGACGACGGCACGGTGGGGACGGTGATGGCCGTCGGCGCGGTCGGCACGATCGCCGGGGCGCTGCTGGTCGCCCGGGTCCGGCGGCGGCTGGGTTTCGGGCCCACCTGGATCGTCGCCACCGCGGTGTGCGGACTGGCCTTCGCCGGGCTCGGCCGGGCGCACACGGTCCCCGCCGTGGCCGTCCTGAGCGCGCTCTACCTGGCCTGTCTGGGCATGGCGGGCACCTGCTCCATGTCACTGCGTCAGGAGATCACCCCCGAACCCCTCCTGGGCCGGGTCACCTCCGCCTACTGGACCCTCCAGTACTCGGTCGCCCCGGTCGGCGCCGCCGTCCTCACCTGGGCGGCCGAACAGTACGGCACCGCCCGCGTGGCCGCCGTGGCCGGAGCCTGCTGCACCCTCGTCGCCGTCGTCGGCCTGTGCACCCCGGTCCGGGGCGCGCGGCACGGCTGACGCCTGCACGGAACGTCAGCCGTTCACCCCCGTGTAGTGCCCCAGCGCCCACCGCCACAGCCACCGCGCGGCCAGGTAGGCGAGCAGGCCCAGGAGCGGGGAGGCGGCCGCCAGCCAGTAGGGGGCGCCGGTGGAGTGGCCGTGGCCGGTGAGGACGGCCGCCGGGAAGTAGGCGACGAAGGCGAGCGGGAGGCCGTAGGTGAGGAAGCCGCCGACCGCCCTCGGGAGGACGTTGAGGGGATAGCTGCCGAAGGTGCCGAGGAGCTCCTCCAGCCAGCGGCCCCAGTAGTCCGCGGCCGGGAAGCGCAGCGAGGCCGACGCGACGACGGTGAAGAGGGCGGCCTCCAGGAGCATGCCGCCCAGGACCGCCGCGACCAGGTACGCGATCCGGCCCGCCGTCCAGTCCAGGTGGCTGCGGCCGAGCGCGCCCGCCATCAGGCCCACCGCCACCGTCAGGTCGCCGATCGCGTTGGTCGGGAAGAACTCCAGCTGGACCTGGCGGTAGACCGGGAGCGGACGGAGCAGATACGCGTCGATCTTGCCCTCCTGGATGTGCCGGCCCAGGCCGTGCACCCGGCCCAGGAACAGCACGAACAGGCCGTGGGCGAGCATCCGGGTCGCCGGGATGAGCAGGACGTCCGAGCTGTCCCAGCCGCCCATCCCGGCGAACCGGGTCAGCAGCACGGTCGCGAACACGATCACCGACACCTGCCAGACCGCGCCGATCGCGATCATCATCAGGAACTCGGTGCGGTACTCCAGCTGGGCACGGAAGTTGAGCTGCGTGACCCGCCAGACGATCCGTACGGCGTTCATGGGACTCAGCCTCCCTGGGAGACGACTCGACGGGCGGCGCGCCGCCACAGGAAACGGGTGAGGAAGCGCAGCGCCACCAGCCAGCCGGCCTGGACGCCGAGCTGGAAGCCCGCCTCGGAGAGCGGGATGCGGCCCACGTACAGCGACAGCGGCACGTTGAGCGTGGCCTGGAACGGCAGGAAGGAGCTGAGGACCAGGAACCAGTGCGGGAAGAACCAGAGCGGGGCGTACACCCCGGACATCAGGTTCTGCGCGAAGATCAGGATCAGCAGGGCGGCCGTGTTGCGCAGCGTCCAGAAGCACAACTGGTCGATGAGCAGCATGACGTAGTGCAGGACCCACTGGCCGAGGAGCAGGCTGAGCGCGAACACCCCCGCCACGGCCGCCGATTCGGGCGGCACCACGACACCGGCCGCCAGGCAGATCGCGTAACCCGTCAACGCCCAGGCGAGTCCGTAGAGTTGCTCGCCCAGGGCGCGCAGCGCGTAGTAGCGGTGCGGGGACAGCGGGCGCAGGTACCAGTAGACGACCGTGCCGTAGTACATGTGCTGCGCGACCGAGTCCCGGCCCGCGTACTGGTCCAGCTCCCGCAGCCGGGAGGCGAGCACGGCCAGCACGGCGAAGGTGACCGCCTGGTCCCGGGAGAGCCCGGCCGTCGTACCGGTCTGGGCGTACAGGCCGTGCCACAGCGACGCGACCAGCACCACCTGCACGGTCAGCCGCAGCAGGGCGGCGGTGATGCGGGGCGGGGTGTACAGCTCGCCGAGCGGGGTGACCCGGGCGGTGCGCCAGGCGTAGGTCAGGGTCGTCATCACGCCGCCTCGGCCTTCGCCCTGGCCTCGGCGTAGGCCGCGCGCATCACGTCCTCCAGGTCCGCCTCGTCCACCGCCACACCGGTCACCTCGTACCGCTCGATGACCAGCTTCAGCGCCTGGTGGACGGTGGGCGCGGCCGGACCGTCCGGGCCGAACACGACCTGGGGCCCGTCATGGCTCACCAGCGCGATGCCCGGCAGCGGGCCGACCGGGGTGTGCGGGTCTGCAAGGGTCGCCCGCACCTGCCAGGTCGAGCCGAAGTCCCGGCGGACCTCGTCCAGCGTGCCGTCGAGGACCAGCCGCCCGTGGTTGACCAGCACCACGCGCTCCGCGAGCCGCTCCACCTCGGTCATGTCGTGCGTGGTCAGCAGCACGGTACGGCCGCGCTCGGCCACCTGGTACCGCAGGAACTCGCGGACCTGCTCCTTCACCACCACGTCCATGCCGATGGTCGGCTCGTCCAGGAAGACGACCGGCGGATCGTGCAGCAGGGCGGCCGCCAGGTCGCAGCGGACGCGCTGGCCCAGCGAGAGGTGCCGCACCCGGGTGTCCCAGAAGTCGGAGAGTTCGAGAAGTTCGTCGAACTCCTTTAGCCGTGCCGCATGTTCGGCCTTCGGTACCTCGTAGATGTCCCGCAGGATCGCGAACGACTCCCGCACCGGCAGGTCCCACCACAGCTGGGTCCGCTGCCCGAACACCGCGCCGATGTTCCGCGCGTTGCGCTCCCGCTCCCGGTACGGCACCACGCCCGCGACCCGGGCCTCGCCGGAGGTCGGAGTGAGGATGCCGGTGAGCATCTTGATGGTGGTCGACTTGCCCGCGCCGTTCGGGCCCAGCAGGGCGAGGAGTTCGCCGGGGGCGACGTCGAAGGTGATGTCGGAGACCGCGTGCTTCTCCACGCGCTCGGGGTTGACCAGGGATCGCAGGGCGCCCGCGAAGCCCGGGCGCCGGACGGTGGTGTGGAAGGTGCGGGACAGGCCGCGGACCTCGATGTTTCCGGCCACGCTGGGGCCCCTCTCGTTCCGTGCACGACGTACGGCCGGTCGGCTTGTGAGGCCGACCGGCCGCGGATACGCCACGACGGTCGCAGAGCGCCGAGGGGCCCGGCAATGGATTAATCGAGCCGCGATTTGGACTGTTCGATCACCGGGAGACGCGGGTCGGCGGCGCGGTCGGTCACCGGGAGGCGGGCACGGTGCGGCCCGGGCGTCCCCCGTTGCGCAGGCCCACCGACCGCAGCGCGCCCTCCAGCGCGAACGTGGCCGCGCCCAGGCAGACCGGGTCGGTGGGGATGGGGGAGAGGACGATCTCGGTGGCGGCGAACGGCCGCCCGAGCGCGTGCCGCCGGACGGCCTCCCGCACCTCCGCCAGCAGCGGCTCGCCCAGGCGGCGGGCCACCCAGCTGCTGAGCACGACCAGTTCGGGGTTGAGCAGGTTCACCAGGTTGGCGATACCGGCGCCGATGTAGCGGGCCGTGTTCCGTACGACCTCGACCGCGACGGGATCACCGTCCGCCACGCCCCGGGCCAGCGCGTCCACGGTGGCCGTCTGGTCCTCCGGGTGCAGCAGCGGGCTCCGCGGGCTCGCCTCCCGCAGGTTCAGCATGATCCCGGGGGCGCCGACGTACGTCTCGACGCAGCCGTGGTTGCCGCAGTGGCACAGCCGGCCGTCCAGGACGAGCGTCGTATGCCCCCACTCGCCCGCGCTGTTGCTCACCCCGCGGTGCAGCCCGCCGCCGAGCGCGAGCCCGGCGCCGACCCCCGTTCCGAGGTTCACCACCACGGTGTCCCCGCGTCCGCGTGCCGCCCCGAACCACTGCTCGGCCACCGCACAGGCCCGCAGCGGATTGTCCAGGTACAGGGGATACGCGATATGCCCGGACAGCAGGCGCAGCAACGGCACGTCGTGCCAGTCCCAGTTGGGCGCGTACTCGGCGATGCCGGTGGCCCGGTCCACCTGCCCCGGCACGCTCACCCCGACGCCCAGCACCCGCGCGCCCTCGATCCCGGCCTGCGCCACCACCGCGCCGACCGCCGCGGCCACCTGGCCCACCACCTGCTCCGGCCGGTTCTGGCCGGGGCGCACGTCCTCCTCGGCGCGGGCCAGCACGTTCAGCGCGAGGTCGAACAGCTCGACGTGGACGTACGTCTCCGCGATGTCGACGCCGATCAGCGCGCCCCCCGAGGCGTTGACCGCGACGAGTCCCCGGGGGCGGCCGCCCGCGGAGTCCTCGAAGCCGACCTCCGTGATCATCCGCAGTTCCAGCAGCTCCCCGACGAGGGTGGCGACCGTGGCCAGGCTCAGCCCGGTGACGGCCGCCAGCTCCTGCCGGGAGGTGGGAGACTCGGCGATGATGTGCCGCAGTACCTCGTAGCGGTTCGCGGTGCGGATGTCACGTGATGTGTGCTTCACGCGGCGCAAGGCTATGGCCTGGGAAGCGCTTTCGACAAGCCATTACATTAAGGGTTGGATTAAGTCCGGCCGTCGTGGGTCGGTCATGGCCGGTCGTGGTCCGCCATGGTCGGTCGTGATCAGTCGTGCAGGACATCTGCCACGAAGGGGTTGCTGAACTTCCCGTCGGAGTCGAGGTCCCGGGCCAGGGCGCGGAAGTCGGCGAGCCGCGGGTAGCGGCCGCGCAGCACCTCGCCCGGCACGGCGTGCACCTTGCCCCAGTGCGGCCGCGGGTCGAACGGCGCCAGCGCCTCCTCCAGCCGGCGCACCACGGGCAGCACCGTCGTCAGGTCGTCCACCCAGGTGAAGTGCAGGGCGACGGAGTCGCGGCCGTGGGCGGGGCTGAGCCACTGCGGATCGGCCGCGATCGTCCGTACCTCGCAGGTCTGCAGGACGGGCGAGACCGTCTGCCGGATCCCGTCGACGGCGTGCAGCGCGTCCACGGCCGCCGCCCTCGGCAGCAGGTACTCCGACTGGAGCTCGTCCCCGCTGCTCGGCGTGAACTCCGCCCGGAAGTGCGGGAGCCGCTCGTGCCAGGGCCCGGGCACCCCGAACTGCTGGGTGCAGTTGCCCGCCGGCATGCCCGGCACCGGGTGCATCGCCTCGGTGGCCGGTGCGGCCCACCCGAAGTCCACGGCCGGCCGGTCGGTGCGCCGTTTCACCCACACCTGCCGGAAGCCCGGCTCCCGCCAGTCGGTGAACAGGCTCACGCTGTAGGCGGCCCCGGCGACCGCGGGGAAGTCCAGGCCGTCCAGCGGCAGTTCGGTGTATACAGTCTGCGCCATGTCATATGCCGCCTCCAGGTCCAGGGTGAGCGCGGTGACGGCACCCAGCGCCCCCAGCGAGGTCACCGCCCCGTCGAAGCCCGTGTCCCCGCGCGCGATGCTGACCGTGGAACCGTCGGCGACGACCAGCTCCACCTCCCGTACCGGAGCCGCGAGCGACCCGTTGGCCACGCCCGAGCCATGGGTGCCGGTGGCGACCGAACCGGCCACCGAGATGTGCGGCAGTGAGGCCATGTTGGGCAGCGCGAGGCCCCGCGCATGCACCGCGCGGGCCAGTTCGGCGTACCGCACCCCGCCCGCGACCCGGACCGTACGGGCCGCCGTGTCCACCTCGATCACCGGCGGCAGCCCGGCGATCGAGACCAGCACTCCCTCCGGGCCCGGGTCGGCGATGCGGTTGAAGGAGTGCCCGCTGCCCAGCACCCGTACCCGCGCACTGCCGGCGACCAGCGACCGGAGCCGGTCGAGGGAGTCCGGGCGGTGGAACTCCTTCGCGGTGTAGGTGATGTTGCGCGCCCAGTTGGTGACCGTCTGCGCCGGATCCGTCATCTCTGCCGTCCCATTCCTGTCGTCCCTCGGGGAATGCCCGTCGTTCTTCGGGAAGTGTCCGTCCCCTCCGGGGAGTGCCTGTCCATTGACCCTCTCATTCGCCGAGACCTACGGTAGAGACCGGTTGCTATCCGCGCGTCACCGAGCCGGAAGGTCACTTCCTTGCCCGAGCGTCCCCAGGCACTGTTCGCCATGACGGCCCAGAACGTGCCGCACATCTTTCCGCCGGAGGTGCTCGCGCGACTGCGCGAGTACGTAGAAATCGATCCCACTCTGGTGGCGCAGGACTTCGCCGATCCCCGGGTACGGGAGGCGCTCGCCCGCACCGAGGTCCTGGTCACCGGCTGGGGCTGCCCGGTCCTGGACGCGGCCGCCCTGGACGCCGCGCCGAAACTGCGGGCGGTGCTGCACGCGGCCGGCTCGGTCAAGGGCTTCACCACGCCCGAGGTCTGGCGGCGCGGCATCGTCGTCTCCTCGGCCGCCGCCGCCAACGCGCTGCCGGTCGCCGAGTACACCCTCGCGATGATCCTGCTCGCCGGGAAGGACGTCTTCGCCTTCCGCGACCTGCTGCGCACCCGACGCGCCTTCCCGTACGGCGGCATCGTCCCCGGCATCGGCAACTTCCACCGCAGGGTCGGCATCGTCGGCGCCTCCCGCATCGGCCGCCGCCTCCTCGAACTGCTGCGCCCGTACGACCTGTCGGCCGGCCTCGCCGACCCCTACGTGGACGAGGCGGAGGCCGCCCGGCTCGGTGTACCCCTGCTCCCTCTCGACGAGCTGCTGCGCACCTCGGACATCGTCACCGTGCACGCCCCCCAGACCCCGGAGACCCGGCACCTCCTCGGCGCCCGCGAACTCGCCCTGATGCCGGACGGATCGGTACTGATCAACACCGCGCGCGGTTCCCTCGTCGACCACGACGCCCTGATCGAGGAGCTGCGTACCGGCCGTCTCACCGCGATCCTCGACGTGACCGACCCCGAGCCGCTGCCCGCCGACTCCCCTCTCTTCGACCTTCCGGGCGCCTTCCTCACCCCGCACCTGGCCGGCTCGCAGGGCAACGAGCTGGCGAGGCTCGGGCTCACCGCCGCGGAGGAGGCCGGCCGGCTGCTGACCGGCGACGGCCTGCTGTACGCGATCGACCACTCGGTCCTCGAGCGGGCCGCGTGACGGCCCGTCCGCCGGGTGCCTCCGGCCGTCTCGTAGGGTGATCCGAACACATGACGAAGGGGGGGCCGGGCGGTGACGAAGAGGACGCAGCCGGCGCCGAACGGGGACGCTTCGACGGTGCGGGACGTGGCCGCGCGGGCCGGGGTCTCCGCGTCGACCGTCTCCCGGGTCCTCGGCGGCACCTACCCGGTCGCCGCCACCACCCGCGCCAAGGTCCTCAAGGCGATGCGCGAGCTGGACTACGTGGTCAACGCGCACGCCCGCGCGCTCGGCGGCGCCACCAACAAGACCGTCGCCTTCGTCGTGGACGACGTCACCGGTCCCTTCTACGCGCACATCGCCCGCGGGGTCGAGGAGCAGGCCTCGGCGGAGGGCCGTCTCTGCATGCTCTGCACCACGCACGGCGACCCGCGGCGCATCCTCGCCGTCGTCGAGACCATGCGGGAGCAGCGGGCCGACGCGGTGATCGTGGTGGGCGGCGCCCTGGAGGACAAGGCCTACCACGACCGGATGACCCACTTCGCGCACGCCCTGGACCGGTCCGGCTCCCGGCTGGTCCTCGTCGGCAGGCCGCCACTCGGTCCCGGCGTCCCGGCCACGGTCGTCGACTACGACAACGAGGGCGGCGCCTTCGCCCTCACCACCCACCTCCTGTCCGGCGGCCACCGGCGCATCGCCTACCTGGGCCGGGTCCCCGGCCTGTCCACCAGCGTCCAGCGCATCGCCGGCTTCACCCGCGCCCATGAACTCCTCGGCCTCGCCCCCGACCCGGACCTGATCCTCGACGGCGTCTTCTCCCGCTCCTACGGCTACCAGGCGACCCGCGAACTCCTCGCCTCCGGGCGGGAGTTCACGGCGGTCTTCGCTGCCACCGACATGATCGCCACGGGCGTGATCCAGGCCGTACGGGAGTCCGGCCGCCGCATCCCCGACGACATCGCCGTGGCCGGCTACGACGACATCCCGGTCGCCCGGGACGTCTACCCGACACTCACCACGGTCCACGTACCCCAGGAGGAACTGGGCCGCGCCGCCGTCCGCATCGCCCTGCACCGCGACGAGCTCCCGGACGGGCAGCATCTGGTGCTGGGGACGCATGTGGTGCTGCGGGAGTCGACACGCCGGGCCGCCGGCGGTTGACGGGGGTAGCGGTGGCGGTGGCGGTCGACGGCAGTTGGCGGTGGCGGTGGCGGTCGAGCGGTCGGCGTGCTCTGCGGATTTCGTTGCCTATGTGCGATTCTATGTCGTAACCGGCAATAATGTGGCGATTCGGCTGCGATATCGGTAGCGTGCGGACATGGCCTCCGACCCGCTCTCCCCGCGCCTTCCCGTGACCGACCGCACCCGCCATCGCCGGCTGCGCGAGCAGGGCAGTCTCGACCGGGCCGAGCTGGAGGCGATTCTCGACGCCGGGTTCGTCTGCCATCTGGGGGTGGTGGTCGAGGGGCGCCCGCTGGTCGTGCCGACGGTGTACGGGCGGGACGGGCGGCAGCTCTATCTGCACGGCTCGGTCGCCAGCCGCAGCCTCGCGGGCGGGACCCCGGTCTGTGTCACCGTGACGCACGTCGACGGCCTGGTGCTGGCGCGGTCCGTCTTCGAGCACGGCGTCAACTACCGCAGCGCGATGGTCCACGGCACCGCCCGCAAGGTGACCGACCCCGAGGAGAAGCTGACGGGCCTGCGCCTCCTCTCCGAACACGCGGCCCCGGGCCAGTGGTCGTACGCCCGCCGCCCGAACCGCAGGGAGCTGGCCGCCACCACCCTCCTCGCCCTCTCCCTGGAGGAGGCCTCCGTGAAGATCCGCACCGGAGCGCCGGACGACGGCGACGGGCCGGACGCGGAGCTGGGGCTCTGGGCCGGTGTTCTGCCGCTGACCTCGGCCTGGGGTGCGCCGGTGACGGATCCCGCACTGTCCCCGAACACCCCCGTACCGGGACACATCGCGCGCCGAGAGGGGACCCGGCACGGCTGACGGCCGGGCGGGGGCATACCGTGAGGAGCCGAACGCCTGAGCCGGGAGGAGACACGGGATGGGCAGCCGTACCGCGCTGGTCGAGGATCTGATGGAGAGGTTCCCGCACGTACCGAGGGAAGCCGTCTTCAAGGAGGACCTGCTCCGGGGCGGTGTGGCCTTCGACCCGTCCGCGCTGAGCGATACCACCAACGAGGCAGCCGGCGAGGTCAAGCCGAAGTCCTACTTCATCTTCTCCTTCGACCACGGCACCCTGCCCGAGCTGGGCGAGGCCGCGCTGCGCCGGCCGCCGGAGGAGATCATCCTCACCGGCGGGCCGTACGACCTGCGCCGGACCGTGGTGTCGGTGCGGGTGAACCCCACCTCGCCCTACCGCGTCGCCGCCGACGACGAGGGCGTGCTCGGGCTCTACCTCGACGGGAAGCGGATCGCCGACGTCGGTGTGCCGCCGATGCCGGAGTACTACCGGCACAAGCTCTCCAACGGGAAGTCCGTGATGGAGGTCGCCCCGACCATCCAGTGGGGCTACCTGATCTACCTCACCGTCTTCCGGGTCTGCCAGTACTTCGGCGCCAAGGAGGAGTGCCAGTACTGCGACATCAACCACAACTGGCGCCAGCACAAGGCGGCCGGACGGCCGTACACGGGGGTGAAGGACGTCGAGGAGGTCCTCGAAGCCCTGGAGATCATCGACCGGTACGACACCGCGAAGGCGTCCACCGCCTACACGCTGACCGGCGGCGCGATCACCAAGACCGTCTCCGGACGGGACGAGGCCGACTTCTACGGGCACTATGCCAAGGCCATCGAGGAGCGGTTCCCGGGACGGTGGATCGGCAAGGTCGTCGCGCAGGCGCTGCCGCGGGACGACGTGCAGCGGTTCAAGGACTACGGCGTGCAGATCTACCACCCCAACTACGAGGTGTGGGACGAGTACCTCTTCAAGATGTACTGCCCGGGCAAGGAGCGGTACGTCGGCCGGGACGAGTGGCACAGGCGGATCCTGGACTCGGCCGAGATCTTCGGCGCGCGGAACGTGATCCCCAACTTCGTGGCCGGTGTGGAGATGGCCGAGCCGTTCGGCTTCAAGACGGTCGACGAGGCGATCGAGTCGACCACCGAGGGGCTGCGCTTCTTCATGTCGCACGGCATCACGCCCCGCTTCACCACCTGGTGCCCGGAGCCGACCACCCCGCTCGGCAAGGCCAACCCGCAGGGCGCCCCGCTGGAGTACCACATCCGGCTGCTGCAGGCCTACCGCCAGACGATGGAGGACTTCGGCCTCTCCTCCCCGCCCGGCTACGGCGAGCCCGGACCCGGCCGTGCGGTCTTCTCCGTCAGCTCCTTCATGGACAGCCTGCCTGCGGCGGAGCCGACGAAGGTGTGACTCCCGGCGGGCCGCCGCAAGTGACTGAAGGGAACGGTGAGTCGAAACGCGGTCGCTGTCCGTACTAGGGGCCGGAGTTGTGGACCACGGTGGACACGAACGCGTTCTCCGGCCGGGCTACTATCCACGGTCAGGTGCCCGCTTCGGCCTCGATGCGCGGGGGCGGGTGGCGGCCGGGGGTGGCCGGGCAGCTGAGTGCAGCGGTTGACACAACACCGGGGACCGGTGGTACGGGTGACGGCGAGGATCCGTGGCACGACCACCGGTAACCGGTTTTGAATATGCCGCTTGTCAGTTGTGCAGGAGACGTGAAAAGCTCGGGCCTGCCGCGAGGTTCCCCCCAACTCCGTTGCCGATACGGTGAGTTGACCTCGCTTTGGATGCAGGAGACCCATGCCCGACCTGCCGACCCCTCAGGACGCCGCCGAGGCAGCGCTGTTCTCCGAATGCTGGGACGCAGTGCTCTCCTACGCCGACCTGTGCACGTCCGGCTCTCTGACGGCCAATCAACTGGCCACCGAGGCTTTCACGCTCGGTATGCGTGAGGCCCGCGCATCGGACTTCGAGCCGGTCCGCAGCTCCGGACGGCGCGCCGCGCGGCTGCCGATGATCCCGCTGCTCCTCACCGCCGTGCGCAACACGGCGGCCGCCTGGGAGGCCGAAGGGCTCGGGCACCAGCTCGACCCGGACCTGCGGCTGTGGCTCAACTCCGAGAAGGCCGCGCGCTACACGGGTCTGCCGTTGCAGCGGCCCGTCGCGCTGCGCGGCCTGCGGGACATGCAGGAGGCGGACGCCGAACTGCTGTGGCTGGCCGAGGTGGAGGCGTTGCCGCTGCCCTCCGTGGCACGCCGGCTCGGTCTCGACCCGGTCGTCGTCGCCCAGGAACTGGAGCAGGTGCGCGGACTCTTCCGCGACCGCTGCCACCGCGCCCACCTCGACACGCCGATGGCCGCCGAGTGCCGCAGCTACGCCCGGCTCCTCGACGCGGTCACCCGGTCCTCCTCCGCCGACACGCCCGAGGACCTCTCCCGGCACCTCGCCACCTGTGTGCAGTGCGCCGAGGCCGCCGCCTGTCTGCGGCTGCACGGCGGCGGACTGCCCGCGGCACTCGCCGGCGGGATCATCGGCTGGGGCGGCCTCGCCTACCTGGAGCGCCGCCGCCGCGCCGCCGAGGTACGGCTCGGCGCGGGCCGCCCGGCCACCGCCGACGTCGACGGCGGCGACCCCAAGGAGGGCGGCGGCCGGGGCAAGGTGCTGCGGCACGGCCTGCTCGGCGCGGCGGTGCTGATCTCCCTGGTGGCACTCGGCGTGTCGATGATGCCGATGGGCGGCGGTTCCGGCGACGACGCGGCCTCCGCCTCCCAGGACGACCGGCAGCCGGTCGCCGACCCCGGCTCCGTCCTTCCGTCCGCCGATCCGACCCCCACGCACACCGCCTCCGCCGCCCCCTCCGCCTCGGCCACCGCCGCCGGCAAGCAGGACCACAAGAACCCCGACCCGGAGCCCCAGGGCACCTCCTCGGCCACGGCGAGCACCGGCGGCCACCACGCCACCCACTCCGCCAGCCCAACGCCCTCCTCCGAGGCGGCCGCCTGCCAGGTCTCCTACGACCTGGTCAACCAGTGGACCGACGGCTTCCAGTCCACCGTCACCGTCACCACCAGCCAGGCGCTGACCGGCTGGCGGGTCCAGTGGTCCTTCGGGGACGGCCAGCGGGTCACGCAGATGTGGGACGCGACCGTCAGCCAGAACGGCGGCGTGGTCACCGCCGACGCCGCGGACTACAACCAGTCGGTCGCCGCGAACGGCACCCTGTCCTTCGGTTTCCTCGGTACCTGGAGCGGCCGGAACTCGGCACCGTACGGCTTCACGCTGAACGGCGAGTCCTGCTCGTCGAACTGAGCCCCCCGAACGACCGGCGGCCGGGGGGGGCCCCGGGGGGGGGGGCGGCCCGCCCCCCGGCGGGAGCCCGGGCCCGCCCGGGCCCCGGGGGACAG